>JAADDB010000124.1 GCA_013154135.1 Chloroflexota bacterium | reverse complement strand
CACGCACACAAAACTCTTACTATGCACGGGGCGATAGCGTCGGAGCCCTGCCGAGGTGCGGACCCGTCCGCCGCCAAGGTAGTATTTGATTGGGACGCCATCGTAGGCCGGATGTGGCAATTCCCGCTCACCCGCCTTAATCGTCAATCGTTACTCCTTACTCCACGGCCAAGGTGCGGCTGAACCTCGTCCGCCAGCCAGGGGCGTTTGTCCAACCCCCAGCACGCATTATTTTCTCCGATCCGTCGGCCTTACGACGTATGCGGCGTGATGGGACGCACCATGTGTCCCCCGCGGCGTAATTCCCAGGGGTACACAATCCACTTGTCCGTGATGGCCGCAAAATAATGCGGACGATGTTCCGGGAACAGGGAGTGGGTGGGTTTGTAGTGGAGCACGGCCATTTCGGGGATGGCCCCGGCTTGCTCCACCCGACCCCTCACCGTCATAATCGTCCGACCGTCATCCCACACATCATCCACAATGAGAACGCGGCGTCCGTGGAGAAGGGCATCTTCGGGAAACTGGAGAAAAGTAGGCCATATCAAGCGCTTCTCCACACCCGCGGGGTCGGGAAAGCGCACCGCCGCGGTGAGCACATACCGGATGTCCAGCGCTTCCGCGATGATCCCCCCGGGCACAATGCCACCTCGCGTGATCATGAGCAGAGCGTCAAAGGAATGGGAGAACTGCGGTAACAGCACGTCAATAAGGGCGTCCACATCCGCCCAGGAGAGATACTCTCGATCCCCAAACATGATGACCTCTCAGTCCACGAACCGGTACTTGATGAGCGTCCACAGAGCGCGCAGCCCATCCTTCCAAGGATGGATCTTCTTCCCCTCCTCAAAATCCCGACCGCTGTAAGAGATGGGCACCTCAAAGACCCGGTAGCCCCGTTTCAGCACCTTAGCCGTGATCTCGGGCTCGAACTCAAACCCCCGGGCCCGCAGGGGAATCCCCTTGATCACATCTGCACGGAACATCTTGTAGCACGTCTCCATGTCCGTGAGGATGGTGTCGTAAAGGATGTTGGTCACCAGGTTGAGGAACTTGTTCCCCAGGTAATGGAGGAAGAGAAAGGCCCGGTGGGGGCCCAAAAACCGGGAGCCGTACACCACATCCGCCTTGCCTTCCAGGAGGGGCCGGAGGAGTACACCGTACTCGCGGGGGTCGTACTCCAGGTCGGCATCCTGGATGACGATGTAATCCCCGGTCGCGTGCTCCAGCGCGGTACGGATGGCCGCTCCTTTGCCCTTATTGTTCGGGTGGAAAAAGACGTGGATGTCGGGAAATTCCTGCTTCAAACGCTGGAGAATTTCCCGGGTGCCGTCGGTGGACCCATCGTCGACTACGATGATCTCCTTTTCCACATCCACCGGCGCTTCAACAGGTGCTTCGCGCACAAGACGGATAATGTCCTCAATGGTCTGGCGTTCGTTGTACGCGGGAATGATGACGGTAAGTTTGACCATACACGCATGTCCTCGTTTGGCTTACGGCGGAATGACCTTCATGGGTGAATGGGACTCAATAGCATCGCGGCAGCGTCGGGTCGGTCAAGGGCCACGGACGTGAGAGCATGGCCGCCTCTTCCTCATCACACGCCCGCCGCACATCTTTTCCAAAGCCTCTGCGCGTTGCCATGGTTGTCCGACATCCGCAGGCATACTGCCCGATTATACGTCTCCTGCAGCAGAATCTGAAATGTGCTCCAGAGTTTTGGCCAGTTCCCCCACGCGAGCCCGGCTTTGAGGCCCCGTTCCCTGGAGGATGATCCGGCGGCGGTGTTCGTCCACCTCCTGGATCTCCACCCACATGTGGTCGGCGGGCAAGAGGGGCCGAATGCGTTCGGCCCATTCGATCACACAAATGTCCTCCCCCCGGAGGAGTTGATCCAGCCCCAGGTCATACCCCTCCTCCACCGGGGAGCCCAGGCGATACGTGTCCACATGGCAGAGGGAAAATCCCTTCCCGGTGGGGTACACGTTCATCAGCACAAAGGTGGGACTGGTCACCGGGCGGGTGATGCCCAGCCCCCGGGCGATGCCCTGGATTAGACGGGTCTTACCCGCGCCCAAGTTCCCCTGGAGGGCCACCACATCTCCGGGCCGGAGCACCCGAGCCAACAGGGAGCCCAGGTCGCGGGTTTCCTCCTCCCCCTCTGTGAGCACCTCCAACACATCAGGTGTGTGAACCATGACCTTCATGCCCTTCTCCCACCTTTCTCACCGGTACCCGATCACCCGGGCGGGGACGCCCACAGCAATGGCGTAGGGAGGGATGTCGTGGGTGACCACTGCGCCGGCCCCCACAATGGCCCCCTTTCCGATGGTCACCCCATCCAACACCTTCACATCCAGACCCAACCACACATCATCCTCGATGTGGATGGGCCCCTTACTGCGCAGCCCCTGGGCCCAGATGGGCCGACTTCGGTCTTCGTAATTGTGGTCGTAAGGGCTGAACGCGCATCCCGGGGCCATTTGCACGTTGCTGCCGATAACCAGGTCTTCCAAAAAGCCCTTGAGATTGCACCGGCCCTGGATGTGGGTGAACTCGCCGATGACCACGCTCCCGCCGTACCCGATCTCAATGACCGTGTCCCGGTAGATGTGGACTCGTGGGCCCAGCTCTACCCGGCCGTCCCCTTCGTGGGCGTAGATGGTTACCCGGTCGTCGATGAAGCATTGGGGACCGATGATGAGGTTGGGACATTGGATTTCGGCTCGGGGGGAGATCCAGGGCCGTTGGGTCAACGCGGCCAGGATTTTCCGGTCCTTGTACACCCCCGCGGACGCGCGGGCAGCTTCCAGGGCCAATCGTCCCACCAGCGGGACGTCTCCCAAGGTTAACAGGGAGCGCAGATACAGCCCTTTGGCTCGAATGCGCAGTCGTAGGAACAGGGACGAGTTATTCATCGTGCTTTGGCCGTATTACCTGGTAAGGGATGGTATCCGGGTGGGCCGCGTCGTAGGGGCGGTCCGCGTAGGCCAGCAGATGGGCCTCCCCATTGCCCACGTTGCGAAACGCGTGGGCAATGCCGGGAGGCACCATCACCACTTTCGGGTCCTCGGCCCGCAGGTGGAGAACCCGACGTTCCCCTGTTTCCGGGTCTTCCAACACGAGCTCAATTTCCCCGAGGAGGAGACAGAACCACTCGTGGGTTTCTCGGTGGTAGTGGTTTGCCTTGACCGCTCCGGGGGCAGCCCAGGAAATGTATATCTCCCCGAAGGTCTGTTGTCCTTGGGGGAGGTGGTGGCGCATGAGGATTTTGACCAGCCCCCCCCGGGCATCCCGGTGAGGCGTTAGGCTCCGAATCTCCACATCCTTGAGTGATGCCATGAATTCCTACCCTCTGATGGACTGGCAAATACGGGGGCCATAGGTCACGGATGCACCCAACCCCTTAATCGTCAATTGTTACTCCTCGCTCCTTCCTCCCCGTTGTGTGCGCGCTGCCTCGGCTTTGGCCACCAGCGCGGGCAGGGTTTCCTCAAAGGGAGGGTACGCGATGCCCATTTCTGTGATGATGGCCGTGATATAGCGGGCCGGGGTTACGTCGAACGCGAAGTTGAGCACCGGGGAACCTTCCGGGACCAGTTGGACATTTCCGATGTGGGTGATCTCCCGGGGCGAGCGGATTTCGATGGGGATATCATCCCCGGTTTTGACGTTCAGGTCAATGGTGCTGGTGGGGGCCGCGACGTAGAAGGGGATGCCGTGCGCGTGCGCGGCCAGGGCCAAGTTGTACGTGCCGATCTTGTTGGCCGTGTCCCCGTTGGCCGCGATCCGGTCCGCGCCCACCACCACCAGGTCAATGCCGATGGTGCGCATCACATGTCCTGACGCGCCGTCCACAATGACGGTGTGGGGGATGCCCAGCTGGTTGAGTTCCCACGCGGACAGGCGGGAGCCCTGAAGTCGGGGGCGGGTCTCATCCAGGTACGCGTGGACTTTCTTGCCCTCCTCGTGGGCGATGCGAATGATGCCCAGCGCGGTGCCGTAGTCCACGGTGGCCAGGCTGCCCGTGTTGCAGTGGTGCAGGATTTTCGCTTCGTCGGGGACCAGGGGAAGCGCGTTGTAGCCGATGGCCTTGTTCGCGCGGACATCCTCTTCGGCAATGGCCTGGGCCTCGTCCAGGACGGCCGCGCGGATCGCGTCCACCGTGGTCAGTGCGGGGTCCATGGCCCGCTTCATCACCCGGTCGATGGCCCAGAAGAGGTTCACCGCGGTGGGACGGGAATTGCGCAGGATCTCCGCGGCCTCTTCCAGCTCCTCCCGCAAACTCTGGACGTCCTTTGCGTCGCTGTACATCGCGGCCAGGGCCAGACCGTACGCGGCGGTGGCGCCGATAGCCGGCGCACCGCGCACCACCATTTGTCGGATCGCGTCCGCGACATCCCGGTAATCGGTGAACTCCAGATACACCGTCTCCGCGGGGAGTTTGCGCTGGTCCAGCAACCTCAGCGCCCGTCCGGTCCACTCGATGCTGCGAAATGTGGTCATCGTCCATCCTCCGATGGGTTGTCTTGGGATCGGTCAACCGTGGTTCGGCTGACAAAACTCCGTAGGATTTGGGCGGACAAGGTCGCGCTGTGGGGCGCGTGCGCTCCTCAACGCGGTTTGTCCGAAGTTCAGCCAACCATATCACAAGTTAGGATAGTGCGTCAACCTCGCGCGGAGGATGGCCTGTTGCACCCGGACGTGTTCCGGACGTCCTCGCGCGCGCCAGTAAGCCCACTTGATCAGGGCCAGCCCTTTCATGGTCCAACCGTAGGCGCGGGCGTAGGAAGGGCCTTTGTGTTTGGCGAAGTAGCGGTACATGCTGACGAGCGCGACCAGGCCCAGGGTTAACCGCTCCTCCGGTCGTGCACTCCCCCCCCGGAGGTGATGGACCCGGGCATCGGGCACGTAGGTGCACCGCCATCCTGCTGCCCGAAGTCGCACGCACACATCGGTATCCTCTCCGTACAGCCAAAAGCGCTCGTCCAGCCCGTGGACCTGGTCCCACGCCTGCCGGCGGATGAGCAGAGCCGCGCCGCTCAGCACGGGCACATCCCGTTCCCGGAGATCGCGGCCCAGGTGATAGCCCCACATCCCGGGGTACCGGCGGGTGAGTCCGACTTTGTCGGCCCATTCCCGCAGGAGAGTGGGTTCCCCGCGAGCGCCATCGGCCGCGGGCCGGCCATCTGCTTGGAGGAGGGCCGGCCCCACCGCACCGATGTCCGGGGCCGTGTACAAGCGCCGGAGGAGGAGGGAGAGGCTTTCGGGGGTGGGACGGGTGTCCGGGTTGAGCAACCACAGATCGCCCCGGGTGTGTTGTGCCGCGGTGTTGACGGCGTGGGCAAAACCCGCGTTGCGCTCCAGGGTCAGCACACGGACCCACCGGGTGGTCTGGCGCACTAACTGGGGAGTCCCATCGTCGGACGCGTTGTCCACCAGCCAGGTGTGCACCGTCAGTCCGTGGATCCTTCGCGCGCGGTCCACCGCGCGGGCCAGGGCTTCCAAGCAGGCGATGATGTGGTCCCGGTTGTTGCGGGTGGGAATGATGATGTCTAGTCGTCTTTCTTCCGCGCGCATGCTCGCAACACCCCTCCTCGTCCTACCAATGCGGCCAGACCGTCGACAAGCCAGAAGATGGGGCGGAGGCTCCGGGGCACCGGGCCGGAATCCACCCAGCCGGGAGCGTTCGGCCAGGTGTGGACCCATTGGACGTGAAATCCCGTTTCCTGTAGGAGGGTGGTGAGGGTTTGGGGGGAGAAGTGCCAGCGGTGCCGGGATGGGTCCCAGTGGAGCCAGCGGGTTCCCCACAGGTGTGCTTGCCAGGAGTGGGGATGGGGAACTTCTAAACAGAGGAGCCCCGATGGGCTAAGGACGCGAGAACTTTCGGCCAGAACCCGACGGGGGTCGGGTACGTGTTCCAGCACGTGCCACAGGGTGACCAGGTGGAACACGCCCGTGGCAAAGGGAAGGGCCTGGGCATCCGCGGGGATAAGCGCGGGATGGGGTGGGGGGACCAGGTCCACGCCCACCGCGCGCCATCCCAAGCCCTCCAGGGCCTGCACGTACGCGCCGTCACCACAGCCCAGGTCCAATGCCCGAGCGCCCTCCGAAGGGGGGGGAAGAATCCGCCAGGCGAGCCCGGCCCATGTCCCCAGGGGTTGGAGGAGTGCGCGTTTCCCCTTCCACCAGAGGAGGCGCAGGGGGCCCGGGGGATGGGCCGGTGACCGAAAGGCGCGGTCGGGCAAGGGAGGTGGGGGCCAGGTGTATCCCAGGCCACAGGTGGGACATGTGTACACGCGGGGTTGTGTTCCTCCGGTCAGTTTTTCCCCACAGACCGGACAGGTCAGCGCGTTTACGGGGCTCGCATGGAGCGCCATAGCAGGTACACGGCTCCAACCATGCCCGTCACTCCCAACAGGAGCAGGAGGAGACCCCGGGCCAGTGCGCCGGTGGGCATGGGCTCCGGCGTGGGCGTGGGGGTAGGTGTGGGCGGAGGGAGGGGCGTGGGT
>JAADDB010000232.1 GCA_013154135.1 Chloroflexota bacterium | reverse complement strand
CACCTCGCTCCCCGTGCAGGTGAGGAAGGCTTCCGCCTTGGCCTGGGCCGGCGCCAGCACCTGGGCCAGGTCCGCCTCCGGCCCCACCGCCCGCAGGGCCTGGTCAAACCACCAAAGGGCCAGGCTCTTCAGCACGTCGGCGTCGGTCAGGGTCGTGGGCGGAACGCGCTGCAACATGGTCATGGTCGCGGTGTAGCGCAGTTCCCCCAGGCGAGCCCGGGTGGCCTCATCTTGGGCCAACCTCCGCAGGGCGGGCATGCCCTGGGCGACCAGCTCGGGGTGTTCCACGGCAAATACGGCCCACTCCCAGGCGATGCGGGGGTGAGGGCTCTGGCGGTTCACGCCCACAAGAAAGACGCGCACCGGCCAACGGGTGCCGGGTCGCGGCGTCAGCGCCGCGGGCACATACGCGGTCGGCGCGTACTGGGACGCGAACATCAAGGCCGCCGACCGTGTCCCCCGCAGGAGCGGTCCGGGTCCCACCCATGTGCGCAGTTGCTCTAATGCACGGAGCACAGGCGCAGCCGTGAATTGGGGGACGAGCGCGTCGGAGAAGAGGGAAATGCCCCGTTGTTCCAGGACAAAGGCCAGTTCGTAACCATCCTGGGGGGCATAAGGGATCAAATGAGGCGCTTTTTCGTGGATAAGGGCAGCCACGTTCCACACATCGTTCACCGACCACGACGCATCGGGAGGCGGAAGTTCCAGATGGCTAAACACGTTGGGGGCGTAGAAAAGCAGCATGGGGCTCAAGGCGACGGGCAATCCGGGCAAGCGCCCCTGCCAGGAGGGGAGGCTCAGCGCCTGGGGCCAGAAGTCCTCCTCCCGGAGATTGGGAGCCACCTCGCCGATGTGCTCGACCGTCATCAAAGGCGTGAGAAACGCGCCCGTGGCGGCCAGGGGCATATTGAGATCCACGTTGAAAGCCACGGCGTCGGCATCAGCCGCATTGGGCCAAAAGGAAACCCACCACTCAGGGTGCGCCCTTTCAAAGGCCTGCACGTAGGAACGGGCCTCCGGCGAGGCCAGCCCCTCTTGCATGACCCGCAGCCGCTTTTTCCCGGCCAGTTCCTCGGGCGGGATCGGCGGCATGACGGTAAAGGGCTCAGGTTCCTTCGGCCGGTTGTACCAGGAAGCCACTGCAGTGGTCGCCTGCTGCTGGACCGCGTCTACGTCCACCTCCTCGGCGGCCAGTTGCACCAGCAACTGCACGAGGTAGCGGCCTATGAGGTGCCGCACTGCCGCGTGTGGATCTTGAGCCCAACGACTTAACCCCTGGGTGATCGCGGTGAGCAACACTTCCTGTTGTGCGGGCGTGAGCGATGGGGGCCTTTTCATCCGGGACAACAATGCCCGCCGTGTGGGCACTTTGTTCACGGGCAAGAAGCGCTCGCTGAAGAACGCAAACCAACGCCACACCTCAGGCTGCACCTGGCTGCCCCGGCTCATGGCAAGCACCGGACCCAAACGCACATCTCCGGGGCCGTCCACGCCCACCCACACCGGTTGAGGCAGGGGAGCATACGCAATGTGAGGATTTGCCTGAAGGACCGGCGCTATAAAGGAGAGCTGGCTGTAGCGAACAACGGCCATGGCCACGTGCCCCTGGCTTAAGGGGGTGACGGGATCGACTATCGGGAGGGAAGCGTTCAGTTCTTCTTCGTCTAAACCCAGCGCGAAGAGCAGATCTCGGTGCGCCCTTAAGGCCGCCAACACCTCCGGATCGTTCAGTCGAGGCTCATAACGCCCTTCCACCTGGCGATACGGTTGGATTTGCGTGAGCAGCCAGTTGGCCAGGGTAATATAGCGCAGGGTAAAAGAGGCCGCGCGTCCTGACCGGGAACGGGCCTTGACTTGGTCGATTTGGACGATGGCTTCCTTGAGATCGGCCCACGTCCACTCGGCTGTGGGTTGGGGAACGCCGGCCTCGGCCAGTTGTTGCGTGTCGTACAGGAGGACATGGAAATCCATGCCCAACGGCAAGACCACCCAGCGGTCGTGTGTCCGACCGGCCGCGAGGGCCCCGGGCAGAAAGTCCTCCGGCCGAAACGCGGGGTCCGCGTCCGCGAAGGGGGTGAGGTCCTGAAGGAGAAGCGGATCATGGGGCTTAACGGAGAGGAGCGCCGCATCATAGTGGCGGGGCCACTCCCTGTCCGGACGCCCGTAGAAGACATGGACGCGGATGTTCGGGTAGGTTTGCTCGAATTCCTGGACGTATCCATCCAGCGACTGGGGGATGTCGGTGAAGAAATAGAGGTGTTTTAGGGAACGCACCTGGGGCTGGGCGCACGCTGCCATTCCTAGCAAGATGAGGACGGTGATGAACAGTGCCATCTTGATAAACTTCATGATCGCCTCTAGTACGGCATTTTCTTCATAAAAGCAGCTTATGTTGGTAATGAGATGAGGTCCCATGCCCGTCCGCTTTGTAGGACCGGGAGAACCTATCGCGAACTTCCAGGACGTCCGGTGTCTCCTGCCCCCAGTCTGGAGGGAAGGTTATAAATCGTGCTGCTATCCGGACTGAATCTTCTTCGCCAGGTAAATCACCGCGAGGACGAGGAGTGCCATTAAAAGGACTAAGAGCAGGAAGTTTACCACCTGGGTGATGAGAAATGGGATATTGACCATACGTCCTCCCTCATTAAGTGGATCCATCGGCTCCGGGGAATATCATTCCTGGAGCCGATGGACGAATCGCCGGACGTCAAGCAACCCGTATTATAACAGAAACTTACTTGCATGTCAATGTCATTCACACGACTTCATGCACCGAGGAGGGCAATGAGAGGTTTAGAACGGATGGGTTTTGGCCGTCGATCAGGGGTGTTTCACTGGACGCAGTGTGGCTATCAGCGTCTTGACTTCATCCATTGGTTTGTTCCACCAGAACACCGCCACGTTCGTGTGCTCCAGCGAAAATACAAGGGCCCCGCCATGTTGCCCCTCATCCCGGGGGATCCACATCTGTGCCGGAATCACACTCCCTTGTACAGAGAGGGCGATTTCACCTTGGGGCTCCATCAAAGAAAGAGCCTCTTGAATTTTAGATATCTTGTAAATGGTGCGATCCGTCTCGTAAATCCAAACGTCATCGGTCGGCGACTCGATGGTCACATACCATTCTTCCGAACTTCCTTCTTGTGGCACAAAAATGGGCCAACGCTGTCCTTGAGGGTAATACACCCTCACCGGAAGATCCTGCGGGAGTGTGTCCGGGGCATAGGCTAAGCTCACGCGTTGCCACCGGGAAGAATCTATGTAACTCCAAAGCGTACCGAACACAAATGCACCAACAAGAACCAGGAAGAGATACACGACCACTCGTTTCTTGTTCATGCTTTTCACGGCTTCCCTCCTGATCATTGCAGAAGGCTTTTCCTCTGGTATCCATGACGTTCCATCTGTAGAAGAAGTTCCCATGTGTTACGCAAGTGGGATTCCGATGTTTCCGCCCGGTACCAGAGTGTGCTTTCTGAGCGATGTGGGCAGGAGAAGCCTGCACTGCTCATAAAACAGTTCTCTTCGAGAGAACTCAACAGATTGTATGGGACTTAGCGGAAGGTCGCGTCCGCGGGCATGCCCGGCTTGAGTATTCCCTCTGGGTTGGGCACGCGCACCTTCACCCGGAAAACCATGTCCACCCGGTCCTCTTTTGTCTGGACGTTCTTGGGCGTGAATTCGGCCTCGTCCGCAATCCACACCACAGTGCCAGGGAAGACCCGATCCGGGTACGTGTCCACGGTCACCTCGACCCGTTGCCCCACGTACACCCGGCCCAGGTCCGCCTCGGGGATGAAGACGACCAGGTCTAGCACGTCCAGGGCCGCGGTCTCACACACGACGCCGCCCGCGGGCACGACTTCGCCCGCGCTCACCGCGCAGGAGGTGACCGTGCCCGCGTGGGATGCGGTGATGGTGTATTGATCCAGTTGGGCCTGAATCAGGTCAATGGTGGCCTGGGCTTGTTGGACCCGGGCCCGGGCCATATTGATTTCTTCCTCCCGGGCCGGTGCCTGAGCCAGGGCCAGGGCCTTCTCCGCGACGTCCAGTTGGGCCTGGGCCAGGCGCAATTGGCCTTCGGCCTGGTGGACCTGGGCTTTCAAGGCCAGGGGATTCTCCCGAATCTCCTGGAGGAGCGCGATGAGCCGTCGGGTGCCCGCGATCTCCACCTGGATAGCGCGGATGTTCGCGTCCGCGGCCGCGACCTTTTCCACGGCCATGGCGTACCGCTTCCGTCCCTGCTCTGTGTAGTCGGACGCGTAGTAATCCCGTTCCACGACCGCGGCCTTGCGCATGGCCCGGGCTTCGTCCAGGCGGTGTGCGAGCACGCCCAGTTGGGCCTGGGCCAGGGTGATTTGGTTGTCCAGTTCGGTGGGGTGTTCGATCACGGCCCGCGCGGCTTGCAGGGTGACCTGCGCGGCCCGGACATTGGCTTCGGCCTGAGCAACCTGGGCCCGGGCTACGTTCACCTGCGCGGGCAGGGGTTGAGCGAGGAGGTCCGCCAGTTGGGCCTGGGCCACGGCCAGCCCAGATTCGGCTTCCACAATGTTCTGGGGCAACGTGCCGGGATCCAGCCGCGCGATGACCTGTCCCGCCTGCACGTCGTCTCCTTTGTCAACAAACAGGTCTGTCACCCGCGCGGCCACTTCAGACATGATCCGCACGGTGTGGCCTTCAAAGGATCCGGACGCGGTCAGGGCCTGGGCTTGAGGCGTCTTCCGTTTGAAGAGGGGCAGTTCCACGGCGAGTGCGTTACCCTGGGCGGTCTCCTCGGGCCAGGTGGAGACGCCAATGATCGCGTCGACGGGCATGCCCGCTTTCAACTTCCCTTCGGGGTTGGGAACGTCCACGTCCACCGCGTACATCAGGGTGACGCGATCTTCCTTCGTTTGGACGTTGCGGGGCGTGAATTCGGCCTCGTCCGCGATGTGGATGACGCGGCCGTGGAAAGTTTCGCCGGGGTACGCGTCCACAGTGAGGACCACGTCATCCCCCAGGTGGACCTGGCCCAGGTCCTTTTCCGTCACATAGAGGGTGAGGCGTAAGTGGCGGGTGTCACCGATTTCCAGGATCGAAATGCCTGGGACCGCGATTTCACCCTCTTCGATACTGCGTTTGATGACCCGTCCGGAGATGGGCGCGCGCACGGTGTAGAAGCGACGGGACGCGGCCAGGCGGTCGTAGGTGGCCTGGGCCCGACGCAGGTTGGCCCGGGCTACGTCGATCTTCTCCGGGTTGGGCCCTTGTTCCAACGCGTCCAGTCCGGCCTGGGCCACAGGGATCGCGGCCTGGGCCTTCTCGTATGCAGCCAGGGCCTGGGCCACGGGGACGTCCCGCGCGGGGTCCGTGAGTTTGGCCCGGGTCGTGTCCAGCGCGGCGCGCGCGGCTTCGACCGCGGCCTCAGCCTGGTGATATTTGGCCCAGGCTTGCCACTCCTGCTGGGTGGCCAGGTTCCACTGGAAACTGACCTCGTTCACTTTTTCCGGAGGAGGCTCAATGTGTTTCTTCTGGCCGTTGGGAAGGACGATGTCCTGGCCGGCTTTGACCTGGTTGTTGATCTGTTCCCACAGTTGTGCGTACAGGTCGCCAATGTGAGCCTGGGCCAGCGCGGCGTCGCGCGCGTGGATCGTTTTGGTGTACTCGGTTTCCGCGCGGATGATCTCGGGCCAGATATCCTGGGCCTCATCACGGATGGCCCGCGCGTCGGCCAGGGCCTGGACCGCGACTTCGGCCGCGACGCGTGCGGCCTGGACCTGGGCCTGCGCCTTGGCGATCTCCTCGGGACGGGCGCCGGCCTGGACCAGGGCCAACTGGGCCCGGGCCAGGTCGATTTCCGCGCGCGCGGCCGCGAGTTGTTTCTGCAGCAGGGTGTCATCCAGGCGCACGATCACATCCCCCTCGTGCACCGTGTCCCCTTCCTGCACGGTGACGGTGATGACCCGCGCGGGCACTAGACTCATCACCTGGGTGGTGTCGGCTTCCAGCGTGCCGGACGCGGCCACGCCGGGCCCGGTGACTTGGGCTTTCTCCCCGCCCAGGATCTGCTTCATGTCGTGCACAAACGTGGGATGTGCCATCGCGTAGGTGTACGCGACGTAACCAGCCCCTATCAGCACAATCACGGTCAACAGCCGGATGATCACAGACCGTGTGGATGACATATGGCCTCCTCTGTATGTGATTGACGAACGACCACCGACGAACGACGAGCGACGAACGACCAACGACGAGCGACGAATGACGAACGACCGCCGACGAACGACGAACGACCACCGACCGCCGACGAACCGCCAGCCGCTATCCGCCAACCGCTACCTGCCAATCGCTATCCGCTCTCCTTCTTCCTCATTTCCTCCCTGATCTTGGCAATAAACACATCTTCCAGGGATGGCGGGATGACCAGCATCGTGTCCACGTGGATGCCCGCATCAGTGAGCACGTCGTGGATGAGGGGCTGAAGCGCGGCGATGTTCTCCGCGACCACATGGACGCGTTTACCGTAGAGCGCGACTTCGTCGAATTCGGGCCGGGCCGCGAGCACACGCACCGCCTGCTCCGCGCGGTCCACG
>JAADDB010000068.1 GCA_013154135.1 Chloroflexota bacterium | reverse complement strand
GGGGGCGGGCTTCCCTCTCTCCCACGCAACACTCTTGCATAGCACGGCGTGGAGGTGGACAGCCCCATCCTCCGCTAAGGGGCTACGGAGTTGTGTCCGCCAGCCAGGGCCGCTTGTCCGAAGTCCAGTAAAATCTCACGCGAAGGAGGCAATTATCATGGACGCGAACTCTCTTTGGTCCTTATTTTGGTTGTTGATTTTCCTCGCATCCATTCAACCCATGCTCCAACAGCGCTGGCTGGAAGCCGCCCGACAGCGGGTCATGCGCCAGTTGGAGAAGAAACGCAAGTCCCGGGTCATCACCATGATCCACCGCCAGGAAACCATGTCCTTCCTCGGTTTCCCCATTTCCCGCTACATCGACATTGAGGACAGTGAGCAGGTGTTGCGGGCTATCCGCTTGACCCCGGATGACATGCCCATTGACTTCATCCTCCACACCCCCGGCGGTTTGGTCCTGGCCGCGGAGCAGATCGCGGAGGCTCTGGTCAAGCACAAGGGGAAGGTGACGGTGTTCGTGCCCCACTACGCGATGTCCGGCGGGACACTCATTTCCCTGGCCGCGGATGAGATCGTGATGGATGAGAACGCGGTCTTAGGGCCGGTGGATCCCCAGTTGGGCCAGTATCCCGCGGCTTCCATCGTCAAGGTGCTGGAACAAAAGGACATCAACGAGATCGACGACCAGACCTTGATCATGGCCGACGTGTCCAAGAAGGCGCTGAAGCAGGTGTGGAACACGGTCTATCACCTGGTGACCGGTCGTGGGGGCTCGGATGAGTTGGCCCGCAAGTTGGCCGATACGTTGAGCACCGGCGTCTGGACGCACGATTATCCCATCTCGGTGGAAGAAGCCAGAGAGCTGGGCCTGAATGTGTCCACGGATATGCCGCGGGAGGTGTACCAGTTGATGGCTCTCTACCCGCAACCCGGCCAGCGGCGTCCTTCGGTCCAGTACATCCCGGCTCCCTACGATTCCCGACGTTCGAACTCAGGAGGGCATAAATGATCCCGCTTGGTGATTCTGTACCCCGACGACGATTTCCGTGGGTCACCTATACCCTCATTGCCATTAACGTTCTGGTCTTCCTGATTGAGTTGAGTTATGGTCCCCACGTGACGAAATTGTTCTACCGATATGGGGTGGTGCCGGCCCGCCTGGCCCAGTGGCGTCAGGACCCCACGGTGCTTTTGACACTCATCACCAGCCAGTTTCTCCACGGTGGGTGGTACCATATCATCGGGAACATGATTTATCTCTGGATTTTCGGGGATAATGTGGAAGATCAGATGGGACATGGACGCTATCTCGTCTTCTACCTCTTATCGGGGATCATTGCTGCGTTGGTCCAGTCTGCGATGATGCCTTCTCAAATGCAGGTGCCCCTCATCGGTGCCAGCGGCGCGATTTCGGGGGTGTTGGGCGCGTATATGCTCTTCTTCCCGGCCGGCCGGGTCTTTTTGGGCATTCCTCTTTTCCTGTTCTTGTACATCATCGATGTCCCGGCCGTGGTGGCGCTGGGGTACTGGTTCATCAGCCAGTACTTGAACGGGCTCCTCGCGCTGGCCAGCGGCGCGTTTCAGTACGGCGGTGTGGCCTGGTGGGCCCACGTGGGCGGCTTTGTGGCCGGTTTGGTCTTGGGCCCCGTTTTCCGGGAGCATCGTCCCCGGTACTATTTCGTCTTTGATTATGACCGGATGAGGAGTGGGAAGTAACGATTGACGATTGAGCGCTGTATCCTAACCCTCGTCACAGAAAGGAGTGAACCCCATGGTCGCAGAACAGGCGGTTTTGGAGGAACAGGTCCTCACAGATGAGGAACTACAAGAGCAGGTGTATCACATGCTCAACCACGTCTATCCCCCCTTCCGCGAGTTGCTCCTGCCCATTGAGGTGGAAGTGAAGGATGGCGTGGTCACGTTGACCGGCTGGGTGCGCACGTCCACCATGAAGCACATGGCCACCAAGTTGGCCGCGGAGGTGCCCGGGGTCAAAGAGGTGCACAACTGTCTGGTCGCGGACGATGAGTTGGAACGGGCCGTGGCCGCGGCATTGGAAGCAGAACCTTCGTTGGAGGATGATTTCCCGGGGATTCATGTGGACGCGCTGGCCGGAGCTATCACCCTGTGGGGATATGTCTCCTCCGAGGAGGATAAACGCCGAGCCGAGGAAATTGCCGCCCAGGTCGATGGGGTACGCAAGGTAATCAATGACTTGAAAGTGCGCGAGCCGATGAACTGACTCAGCGGAATTCTTTGGTCTCCCTTCCCTACGAACGATATTCAACGGGAGGGCATCCGTTGGGAAGAGGATTTGGTCGCTCTCTTCCCCGGAGAGCTGTTTTGTGTGGTGAGCGAACTTCGCTCACCACACGAACCTCTTTTCTGACACGAGGCAAACCCGTCCGCCATCCAGGTGCGACCGGGTTTTGTCAGCTCATCAGGTGAGCGAGAACGAACGGCAGGAGAATGGAGGAGCATATGGTGAAGAAAGAGACGCCAAAGGAGGCGCTCAGTCCACGGGAAGCCTTACAACCTTATCTGAAGCACTTGTACGCGTTTGTCCGTCGGGAGATCCGCTATTACGAATCCCTGGGACTTCTGCCCGAGGGGGAGCTCCACCCTGCGGATGTTGTGGACGAGGTGGTCGAAGCGGCCCTCTCCCTGTGGGATGCACGCCCCGCGGGGTCCCTGCGTCCCTGGCTCTTGCAATTGGCCCTTCGCCGCTTGCGCCAGTACTTGCAAGCGGCCCGATCCCGTCCTTCCCCCACCATCCCCCTGGAAGAACTGGTCCCCCAAGAGGATTGGAGCACGTTGCAGACGGACACGGAGATCTGGGAGTTCTATGAACCCGATGATGTCCTCGCGTGGGAGGATATCTTGCCCGATCCCACGGCTCCACCACCGGATGAGTTTCTCCTGGAAGCGGAGCTGGATGAGCCCTTGCAGACGGCCTTGGCTTCCCTGGGACCACGGGTGCGCGAGGTGTTCGTCCTCTACGCGCTGGAAGGTCTGAAGGAGGAGGAGATCGCGCGCTTGTACGGTTGGGATGTGGAGCAGGTGAAGCAGTATTTGGCCATGGCCCGAGACCAGCTCCGCGAGCGCCTGGGCCTCCTTCCCAAGGAGGAGGAGATGGCCCAGGTGGAGCGCACGTTAGAAAGGGGGGATGAACATGGCCATCAATCTGGATCAGATTCGCATTGACCTCATCGGCGATGATGAGCGGGGATTTGATTTTCTCTCCCCGGAGACGCTGAAGCCCTTAACCGAGCTGGCTTTGCCCAGCCGGGGAATTTTGAGCGCGTATCTGGACATCTCCCCGGAGGAGGTGGCCACAGGACAGGTACGACTCAAGCTGAAGAATATGGCCCGTGAGTGGCTGGAGAACATCACCGATAAACAGGAACGGCGGGCGTTTGAGGAGGAAGTCGGACGGGTGGAGAATTATCTGCGCTATGAGATCCGGGAGCCGGGGCGCACGCTGGTGATCTTCTCCAGCAAGCCCGCGGATCTGTGGCGTGTGTTCCACGTCCCCGTGCGCATTCGCACCCGTCTGGTGTGGGATGAACGCCCCTACTTGCGCCCTCTCCTGACGGTTATGGACGAGTACGAACGGTATGGGGTGGTGTTGGTCTCCCGGGAGGAGTCCCGTTTCTTCCTCTTCTACATGGGGGAAATCGCGGAGTACTCCTTCTCCCTGTACGATTATGTGCCCAACCGACATAAGCGCGGTGGGTGGTCCCAAGCCCGATTCCAACGGCATGTGGACGATCACGCGCTGCATCACTTCAAGAGCACCGCGGAGATCGCGGCTCGCCTGGCCGAGCGGGATAACTGGCAGCGAGTGGTGCTCATGGGCACGTACGAGAACGTGGCTCAGGTGAAGGAGTACCTGCCCAAGGCCATCCGAGAACGGGTGGCCGGTGAGATCCCGGCCGGTATCCACGATTCCGTGAACGTGATCCGGGATAAGGTGCTGGCCCTGGAACAGGAGATCGAACGCCAGATCGAAGCCCAACGCGTGGAGGCCGTCATCACCGCGGCGGAAAAGGGCCAGAACGGGGTCCTGGGCTACGCGGATGTGCTGTTGGCCGTCCAGGAAGGCCGGGTGGATGTGCTCATCGTGCCGGAAGGGTTGGAGCACCCCGGGTGGGAATGCGAACGGTGCGGAGGGCTTATCGCGGATATCCTGGCCAAGCCCCCGGACGCGTGTCCCTACTGTGGTGGCCCGCTCAAAGTGGTCGAGGATGTGGTCGACTTGGCCATGCAGAAGGTGTTGAGCACCGGCGGAACAGTGGAGGTGCTCCGGGGTCCCATTCGTGCCCAGTTTGAGAAGGAAGGGATCATCGGCGCGCTGTTGCGATATTGAGAGTGACGATTGACGGAGGCCGGAAGTTGAGATCGGCCTGGATGGGCCGGGTTGGAACGAGTGGCGAGTAAGGGGACGGGCGCGCATCGCAGGCCGTGGGTGGCGATTCTCAGTTTGTCACGCTCCTCCGAATGAAGCCCCCGTAGGGGCTTCCCAAGCCGAGCACGGGGGGGCGTAAAGCCAGGTCGATCATCGAGGAGGTGGGACTATGGAAGAACGCGTGGAAATCACACAGGGAGGACGAAGTGTCACCCGGTGGCTTGTCTTGGGAATATTGTTAGGGGCAGCCGTGACTTTCTGGCTCCTGCGCAAGGATGAGGAGAGACGGAAGGATCTGATCAAACGGGCGCAGCAGTTGAAGGAACAGGCCGCCGGCCTCCAGACCATTACCGTGGATCGGGCGCAACAGGTCCAGGACCGGGCGCTGAATCTTCAGGCCGAAGTGAGCGCGGAGGTGGAGCGCGGCCTGCGCGAGGGAAAGGAAACTCTGGAGGAGATGTTGGCTCGGGTGCGCGGCGAAGTGCAAGCTCTGCAAAAACGAGCCCTTAAGCTGGCGGACGACGCGCAGTTACAAGCCCAACTGGCCCGCAAGAAGGCCGAACTCCGGGCCCTGGAAGCCCGAAAACGCCTGCGCAACCTGCGAGGCTGAGAGAAAAATCGTTTGTGGAGGATGCTCATGCCAAAGTACGTATGCCACCATTGCGGTTATCCCATCACCAACATCAACCCTTCTCCTGAGGACCGCTGCCCTAATTGCGGGTGGCACTTGCGCGTCTGCGCGAATTGTCAGTTCTACGACGGCGTGTCCTGTATGCTCGAAGAGCCGTATGTGATGGAGAGCGCGATCCGGGGCAACCGGTGTCCTCACTTCAAGTTCCGCGCCATAGAGGAGGAAGAGGAGAAGCCGGCCGCCACGGAGGAGGATGTGCCCGAGTTGCAGGTGAATATCGATGTCATCGTGGCCGGCATCGACGGATCCAAACACTCCCAGAAGGTCGTCACTTACGTGGCAGACTTGGCCCACCGCTACGACGCGCGGGTGTACCTGGTCTACGCCCATCACCCCATCCCCACGTGGTTGGGCGATAAGGAGCTGGAGCGGGTGGCCGGGGAGGAGGTGGCCCGGGGTATGATGTTGCTGGCGCCGTACGTGGACCTGCTCCGGCGTGCCGGGGTCCAGGTTGACCCGGAGGTGCTGGAAGGCCCCGCGCCTAAGGCCATCCTCAACGTGGCGGACACCCGGAACGCGGACATCATCGTGGTGGGTTCCCGAGGACAAGGCGCGATCCGCGGGCTCCTGTTGGGCAGTGTGAGTGAACGTGTGATCCGGTTGGCCAAGTGTCCCGTTCTGGTGGTGAGATGACGGTGTGGCGACCGGGTAGAGGGTGAATTGAGCACGGGGTTCAGCCCCGGGCGATTGTGCATAACCACATATCGTTGTTCACGTGTGACAGGGGCGGGTCTGATGAGACCCGCCCTTGCCGCATCTGGCTCCTATTATCCTGCCACACGCCACAGCAAGACCGACGCGAACAGGCCGATGAGGAAGCCGACGACCACATCCCCCAGATAGTGGACGCCGAGGGCAACCCGGCTCAGAATGCACCACACGCTTATGCCGACCAGAATCCAGCCCCAGTGGGGGAAGAGGATCACGCCCCAGAAGGCCACGGTGCCCATGCGGGTAGCGTGACCGGAAGGAAAGGCATGGGCGTCGTATTTGCGGGAGTAGAATCCCTTGATCTCCTGAGGGCGTCGGCGTTTGACGGTGAACTTGATGGCATACGTGATCATCGCACCCAACACGGCACTCCCGATCCACAACAAGACCGCGCGCACATTCCCCTGAGTTCGATACATGTACGCCAGCAATCCCAGCCAGATGAGAAGCCACAAGGGCCCGTCGCCCAAATGGGCGCCCACCACCACCACCGGTCGTAGCGGATGTCCGGGTGGCACGTGCAAACCGCGCGTCAAACGTTCGTCCCACCTTTGCAAGGTCATTAACCAACTCATTATCTCCTCCTGGGAATGCGTCATACGTGAAGGGGCTAGCGAGTAAGGAGTAACGTAAGAGTTGCGCAATCAGATGCCATTTCACGAAAAACGCCTTCAAAAGAGCAAAGACTGAAGGACGTGGTGTCCTTGGTTTAGCAGCGGGCAAGTAAAGGCACTTACCTGCGAAGACACTGGCTTCCGTGAACTTTAAC
>JAADDB010000052.1 GCA_013154135.1 Chloroflexota bacterium | reverse complement strand
GTTTTCTGTTCGATTGCACCATGTGGGTTGGGAGGTTGTCCGAGGGTTTTATTGAGTCTCATATCATTTCACGCGGAGGTGCATCATGGATGTTTTGACGTTGTCCAGATGGCAATTTGCCATCACAACGGTGTACCATTTCTTCTTCGTCCCCCTGACCTTGGGCATTTCCGTTCTCATCGCGCTTGTAGAGACGCAGTACGTTCGCACGGGTGATGAGAAGTACAAGCAGTTGGCCAAGTTCTGGGGGAAATTGTTCCTCATCAACTTCGCCATCGGTGTCGCCACCGGTTTGGTGCAGGAATTCCAATTCGGCATGAACTGGTCCGAGTACTCCCGGTTCATGGGCGATATCTTCGGCGCACCGTTGGCCATTGAGGCGCTCCTGGCCTTTTACATGGAATCCACCTTCATCGGTGTGTGGGTGTTCGGCTGGGAGAAGTTGTCCAAAAAGGCCCACCTGGCGGCTGCCTGGTTGGTCGCGTTGGGCTCCAATCTGTCCGCTCTCTGGATCCTCATCGCCAACTCCTTCATGCAGGAGCCGGTGGGATACAAGATCGATCCGGAGACCGGTCGGGCGCTGATGGCGAATTTCTTCGAGGTGGCGACCAACCCCAATGTGCGCGTGCAGTGGCCCCACGTGTTCTTCGCGGGCATGACCACCGCGGGCATTTTCGTGGCCTCTGTGGCTGCTTATCACCTCTATCGCCGCACGTCCCCTGAGTCCCTTTACCGCACGGCTCTGCGTTGGGGGGTAGTCTATGCTCTCATCGGTTCCCTCATGGTCACACTGGTAGGCCACGTGCAAGGGCAATACCTGACCCATAGCCAGCCCATGAAGATGGCCGCAGCAGAAGCGCTGTGGGAAACCGAGGATCCGGCCGATTTCTTGCTCTTTGCAATTGTGGATGAGGACGCACAACAGAACACCGCGGAGATCAAGATCCCGCGCTTCCTCAGTTTCCTGGTGCACAACAAGTTCAGCGGCGAGGTCCGGGGCATTAAGGACATTCAGGCCGAATACGAACAGAAATACGGGCCTGGTGATTACATTCCGCCCGTTGCCCTCACTTTCTGGAGCTTCCGCATCATGGTCACTGCGGGACTGCTCATGTTGTTGTTAGCCTTCCTGGGCGTTCTCTACCTGCGCAAGCCGGAGATCCCTCGATGGTACCTGGCTGCTATGGGATGGTCCTTTATCCTCCCCTACATTGCCAACTCCTTTGGCTGGATCATGGCTGAAGTGGGACGGCAGCCGTGGATCGTGTACGGTTTGCTGCTGACAAAGGACGCGGTTTCTCCTAACTTGGGGCCGGGCCATCTCTGGTTCTCCCTGATCGGCTACATCGTCGTCTACGGGCTCCTTATCATCGCCGACGTGTACCTCCTGGTCCGTTATGCCCATGCAGGGGCCGAGGAGGCCGAATCTTCCACTGCAATGGCTTACTAATGGGAGGTGGGTCATGGATTTGAACACCTTGTGGTTTATACTCATAGCGGTCTTGTTTATCGGTTTCTTCTTCCTGGAAGGGTTTGACTATGGGGTTGGCATTTTGCTTCCTTTCTTGGGCAAGAAGGATGAAGAGCGGCGTATGATCATTAACACGATTGGGCCCTTCTGGGATGGGAACGAGGTGTGGATGATTACAGCCGGTGGTGCGATTTTCGCGGCGTTTCCCAACTGGTATGCCACTTTGTTCAGCGGCTTTTACATTGCCTTGTTCCTCCTCCTGGCCGCGTTAATCGTGCGTGCGGTCTCCTTTGAATATCGCAGCAAAGTGGAATCGCAGGCCTGGCGCAACCTGTGGGATTGGGCGATCTTCTTCGGCAGTCTGATCCCCGCCATCCTGTGGGGTGTGGCTGTGGCCAATCTGGTGAAAGGGACGCCCATTGATGAGAACATGACCTTTGTGGGCAATTTCTTCGACCTGCTCAGCCCCTTCACCATTTTGGGCGGTTTGGCCACCCTCTTCGCTTTTCTCCTCCACGGTGCGTACTTCCTGACCTTAAAGGCCGGTTCGCCCATTATGGAGCGGGCTAAGGCGACCGCGGATAAGCTGTGGATCCCCACCATTGTCATTGCGGGCCTGTTCCTGGTGTGGCTTTCCTTCCCCAGTGGGAAGATCTTGTCCATCCTCGCCACCCTCATCGCGGCCGTGGCCCTGATCGGTGCCGGCCTTCAGGCCCGTGCCGGAAAACTCGGCTGGGCGTTTGCCCTCACAGGCGTGACCATCGCGTTCTTCACCATCTCCCTGTTCGCAGCTCTTTACCCGAACGTGATGGTCTCCAGCATTGACCCGGCCTACAACTTGACCATCTACAACGCATCCTCCAGCCCGTACACCCTGAAGGTCATGACCGTCGTTGCCCTTATCTTCGTGCCCATCGTGCTCGTTTATCAGGGCTGGACGTATTACACGTTCCGGGAACGTGTGACCCGGGATGTGGAGCTGGAGTACTAAGCCATTACTTCTTTGTTTCATCCCCCTCCTGTGCACCGGGCAAGTGGGTTCTTCCCACTTGCCCGGTCACGCGTTGTTATTGACTTGAGACATCCCACCTGATCGATGAACCAAACTCGGTCGTACCTTAGCAGCGGACGGGTCCGCACTTCGGCGGGCCTCCGACGGTTTCGCCCCATGTCAAAAAAGAGCGTTGCGGCGAGACCCCGATGTTGCTTCGCACGGGGCATGAATGGACGATGGGCGGTGGACCAGGCACAATTGTGTCCAGGGTGCTTCTCATTCCTGAAAAACTGAGTGCACAGTTGGTCCGTATGAAGGGAGAGGACGAAAGGGTCGATGGTCGATAAACGCCTGTTTCGAGAAGCCAAATCAGCCAAAGTCGCCCTCCTCCTGACCGTGGGTATGGGCCTGGTGGTGGGGGTGATCCTAGTCGGTCAGGCCTATGTGCTGGCCGAGATCATCGACCGCGTGTTCTTGGGGGGCCAGGGCTGGACAGAGGTGCGCGTCCTGGTTGCCGCGTTGCTGGGATTCAGCGCACTGCGCGGATTGGCCCTCTGGGTGCGAGAGGTCACAGCCCAACGGGTCAGCGGTCGGGTGAAGACCGCGCTGCGAGATCGGCTCATGGCCCACATCTTCGCACTGGGCCCCACGTACGCTCGGGGAGAGCGCAGTGGGGAGTTGTCCAACACTGTGGTGGAAGGGGTGGAAGCCCTGGACGCGTATTTCAGCCAATACCTGCCCCAACTGGCCACCTCCGCGCTGGTCCCCTTGACCATCGCGCTCATCGTGGCCACGCAGGACACCCTCTCCGCGGTGGTGATGATGGTCACCGCGCCCATTATCCCCATGTTCATGATGCTCATCGGCAGCATCGCGGACCGGATGACCAAGCGCCAGTGGGGGACGTTGAGCCGCATGAGCGCGCACTTTCTGGACGTGCTCCAGGGGTTGACCACGTTGAAGATGTTGGGGCGCAGTCGGGAGCAGGTGAAGACCATCGCGGACATCAGCGATCAGTTCCGGCGGACCACGTTGGGCGTGTTGCGGGTCGCGTTCCTCTCCGCTCTGGTGTTGGAGTTGATGGCCACCATCTCGACCGCCCTCATCGCGGTGGAGATCGGGCTACGCCTGCTTTACGGAAAGATCCTGTTTCGGCAGGCCCTCTTCGTCCTCATCCTCGCGCCGGAGTTTTACATGCCCCTGCGGGAATTGGGTGCGAAGTTCCACGCGGGCATGTCCGGCACCGCGGCCGCCCAGCGCATCTTCCAGATCCTGAACACCCCTGTGCCCCGCCGTGATCCCCATCCCGCTTCCGCACAGCGGGAACGCCCGGCCCATTTTCACATCCGCTTCGTGGACGTGCACTTCGCCTACGAGGGGGGAGAGCGTCCTGCCCTGCGCGGGGTCTCCTTCGCCATTCAGGAGGGACAGAAGGTGGCATTGGTGGGGCCCAGCGGTGCGGGGAAGAGCACGATCGCCCATCTCCTGCTGCGCTTTATTGAGCCGGATAGGGGGCAAATCCTGGTGGATGGGCATCCCCTGGCCGCGTGGGATGCCCGCACGTGGCGCACGTATGTGGCCTGGGTGCCTCAGATGCCCTACCTCTTCTACGGCACGGTCGCGGAGAATATCCGCTTGGCCCGTCCGGACGCGAGCATGGATGAGGTCATCCAAGCCGCCCAATTGGCCCACGCGGACGCGTTCATTCGGGAGTTGCCGGATGGGTACGACACCCTCATCGGCGAGCGGGGAGCCCGACTCAGCGGGGGGCAGGCCCAGCGTATCGCACTGGCCCGGGCCTTCCTCAAGGACGCGCCCTTCCTCATCCTGGATGAGGCCACGGCCAACCTGGATCCGGAGAACGAGGCCTTGTTGCAGGATGCCGTGGCCCGTCTGCTCGCGGGCCGCACCGCGTTGATCATCGCCCATCGCCTGAGCACGGTGTACGACGCGGATCAGATCGTGGTCCTCTCCCAGGGCCGAGTGGTGGAGACGGGGACGCATGGCACCCTTCTGCAGCGGGAGGGTCTGTACCGGCGGTTGGTGACGGCATACGGCGGCATATAAGGGAGATATGGTTCGAAGATAGGTGGACCGATGGATCAGCGTTCAACGTTTTGGCGGCTTGTGGGATTGGTAAAACCGTTCGCGAAGCGCATGGTTCTGGCAGCCAGCCTGGGGATGGCCACCATCGCCAGCGGCATCGGGTTGCTGGCCACGTCCGCGTACATCATATCGCGTTCCGCACTTCATCCCTCCATCGCGGTGCTCCACGTGCCCATCGCGATGGTGCGGTTTTTCGGCATTTCCCGGGGGCTGTTCCGCTACGCGGAGCGGCTGACCGCCCATGATGTGGCGTTCCGCCTGCTGGCCCGGTTGCGGGTGTGGTTCTATCAGGCGTTGGAACCCCTGGCCCCGGCCCGGTTGCTCCAGTTCCAAAGCGGGGATCTGTTGGCCCGCATTGTGGCCGATGTGGAAAGTCTGGAGCACTTTTACGTGCGGGTGCTGGCGCCGCCGTTCATCGCGTTGATGACTCTGGCCCTGATGTGGGCTCTCCTCGCTCCCTTTTCCGTGACCATGGCGTTGGTCTTCACCCTGGTCATGGTGCTGGCCGGCGTGGGAGTTCCGGTGTTGACCCGGTATCTGAGCCGCACCCTGGGTACTCGCCTGGTCCAAGTGCGCGCGGAGCTGAACACCGCGCTGGTGGACGGGGTCCAGGGGGAGGCGGATCTGTTGGCTTACGGCCGGGAGGAGGCGCACCGGGAACGGGTTCGCGCGTTGAGCGAGGAGATGGACCGTTTGCAGGCGCGCATGGCCCGGATCACCGGCCTGCAGGTGGGGCTCTCTGCCTTCATGGTGTACCTGGCCGTGGCCGCGGCCCTGGCTGTGGCCGTCCCCTTGGTCCACGGGGGGCACATGAACGGCGTGTACCTGGCCGTGGTGGTCATGGCGATAATGGCCAGTTTTGAGGCGGTGATGCCCCTGCCCGGTGTGTTCCAGCACCTGGAAGGCAGCCTGGCCGCGGCGCGACGCCTCTTCGAGATCGTGGACGCGGAGCCCGCGGTGAAAGACCCGCCCACTCCGTCGCCCGAGCCCCGGGATTACAGCATCCGGGCGGATCGTTTGACGTTCCGGTATCGCCCTTCGGATCCGCCCGCGTTGGTGGACGTGAGTTTCACCCTGCCCGAGGGGGGCAAACTCGCGGTGGTGGGCCCCAGCGGCGCGGGCAAGTCTACCCTGGTCAATCTTCTGCTTCGCTTTTGGGATTACGAGGAGGGGCACATATACTTGGGCGGTCATGAGTTGCGTTCCTATCATCAGGATGACGCTCGACGGCTGATGAGCGTGATTTCTCAGAACACCTATCTCTTCAATGGCACTGTGCGGGACAACTTGCTGTTGGCCAAGCCCGATGCTACGGACGAGGAGATCGTGGCCGCGGCCCGACGCGCGCGCATCCACGACATGATTATGAGCTTGCCCGATGGGTATGACACGTGGATTGGGGAGCAGGGATTGCGTTTGAGCGGGGGACAGCGGCAGCGTTTAGCCATTGCCCGGGCTTTGCTGAAGGACGCGCCCATTCTCATTCTGGATGAGGCCACGGCCAGTTTGGATGCGTTGGTGGAGCAGGAGATCATGGAAGCCATCTTCGAAGTGATGGCCGACCGGACCATGCTCATCATCACCCATCGCCTGGTGGGACTGGACCGGGTGGATGAGATTCTGGTCCTTTCCCACGGCCGCGTGGTGGAGCGGGGCACACACCGCGAGCTCCTGACCCAAAATGGGCTCTACCGGCGCATGTGGGAACATCAACGACAGGTGCTGGCGATAGCACTGTAGGGGCCGCGGAAACCTCCCTCCGTCCATCAATGACGAGGAGAGAGCCCTGTCACCCTCTCCATTGGGAACGTTGAAGTGCTGGGGGCCGTTCGCGGCCCGGCTACTCCTGGATTTGTCCTTCAATCAGCCCACATCTTCGCCTTTTTTCGAGCTGTTCCCACTGCTTTGGTATAATACATACCTTGTGGGCCCTCTTGGGCCGGTCGTGGCCCGTGAGGTCCTGTTTGTGTCAGGGTATCGACAGGAGATCTTGCACGCGCACAAGACTCCTTCTGGCACAGGGCCGGCCCCGTCCGCCGCCAAAGT
>JAADDB010000071.1 GCA_013154135.1 Chloroflexota bacterium | reverse complement strand
GGGCCGGACGAAGCCCGGCCCGCACCCACGCAAAACACATACTTGGCACGGGGTGAGACCGTGGGCATTCCGCCGGGGTGCGGACCCGTCCGCCGCCGAGGGCGGCTGAATCTTGTTCGCTTGCCAGGGGCTTTTGTCCAAAGCCCAGTAGTTTGAGGTACCCCCGAGAGATACAACAGATGACACGTGCGTAGAGGGTGGACTTCACCCGCTACGCACGTGTCATATCTCTACTCGTCCAGGACAATGGCCAAGTGGAGCTCCCGAAGTTGTTCTTCGGAGATGGGGGAAGGGGCCCCCAACATGAGGTCCTGGGCGGAGGTGGTTTTCGGAAATGCCATGACTTCCCGAATACTCGTCTCATCCGCGAAGATGGCCACCAACCGGTCGATGCCAAGAGCGATGCCCCCGTGCGGTGGTGCACCGTACTGGAAGGCCTCCAAGATGTGGCCGAACTGGGCTTGGGCCTGTTCCTGCGTGATGCCCAAGAGTTCGAACATCTTCGCCTGTTCTTCGCTGCGGTGGATTCGAATACTCCCACCGCCCACTTCCCATCCGTTGAGCACGGAGTCATAGGCTTGGGCTCTCATTTTGCCCGGATCGGTGTCTGCCAAGGCCCAATCTTCCGGTATGGGGGAAGTGAAGGGATGGTGCACAGCAACCCAGCGCGCTTCTTCTTCATCCCACTCGAGCAAGGGGAATTCCACGACCCAGGCAAAGGCAAGCTCGTTGGGATCGCGTAACCCCAACCGGTCGCCCATGACCAGCCGTAGATTCCCTAGCGCAGCCGCAACCACGTCCGGCTGGTCCGCTACAATGAGGAGGAGATCGCCTGTTTGGGCCTGCACTCGTTCGCGGATAGCTTGCACCTCCCCCGGCGTGAGGTGTTTGGCCGCGGGGGATCGGATGCCCTCCTCCCGGAAGGCCATCCACAGAAGGCCTTTGGCCCCATAGGGTTTGACATGCGACTCCAGTTGTTCCAGTTCCTTGCGGGAATAGTTCGCCGCACCCGGGACCAGGATGCCTTTGACTTGTCCTCCCTGGCTCACCGTTTGGGCGAAGACGCGGAATTTGCTCTCCGCCACCACATCGGTCAAGTCCACGAGCTCCATGCCAAAACGCAAGTCCGGCTTATCGGAACCGTATCGGCTCATCGCTTCTTCGTAGGTTAAGCGAGGGAAGGGGCGGAATTTGATGCGTTTGTGGGGGAGAAGTTTTTCCACCAGGTGGATGTAGAGCCCTTCGATGATGTTGAGGATGTCCTCTTGTTCCACAAAGGACATCTCCAAGTCCAACTGGGTGAATTCCGGCTGTCGGTCCGCTCGCAAGTCCTCGTCCCGGAGGCAGCGGGCAATTTGGTAATAGCGCTCAAACCCGGCCACCATGAGAAGCTGCTTGAGCTGCTGGGGGGATTGGGGGAGGGCGTAGAACTTCCCCGGGTGGAGACGGCTGGGCACAACGAAGTCCCGTGCGCCTTCCGGGGTGCTTTTGATGAGCAACGGCGTCTCGATCTCCAAGAACTTGTGGGCGTTCAGATATTGGCGGATTTCGTTGACAACGTGGTGTCGGAGGATGAGGTTCCGCTGCATGCGTTGGCGTCGCAAATCCAGGTATCGGTACTTCAAGCGCAGTGATTCGTCTACTGGGGTATCGTCGTAAATGTAAAAGGGCGGGGTTTTGGACGGGTTCAGGATGGTGACTTTGTGAGCCACAACCTCAACATCCCCTGTGGGCAGGTTGGGGTTGCGGAACCCTTCAGGTCGGGCTCGGACACGGCCGTGGACTTGTAGGACATATTCCGCGCGCGCGCGGTCGGCCACGGCGTGGGCTTCTGGCGCGTTTTCCGCGTCCACCACCACTTGCACAATGCCCTCACGGTCCCTCAGGTCAATGAAAATGAGGGCCCCGTGATCCCGCCGGCGGTGCACCCATCCTGCCAGTGTCACTTCCTGTCCGGCATGTTCCAGCCGCAATTCACCGCAAGCATGTGTTTTCAACATGGTGCGTTCACTCCTCCTCTCGTGACATCCCTGGTTGGCGGATATCTTATGCGTTGCTTCCCCTGGCATCAAGGTCGTCTTCTGGGGGCATGTTCGGAACGGTTTCCGTCAACCAGGTAGCATGTGCCCCATTATACTGGAGCTCTAGGCGAGCGTAAAGATTGGCTTCGCGGGAAAACTCGGTAGTCCCATCCCTGATTGCCAGACCCCTGTACTTTGACATGCACGATAAGTGGGGATCCCGGTTGACCGAAATTTTGCCCGTCAATCAGTCCCCTCTACAAAACCATATCCCAAGCGGGCGGTTTGGCATGGAAGACAGGTTAGGGTAACATATCGCCAACGGTTGGCTACAGGACCGGGCCGTTGATGCCCGGAAGTAGTCGGACAGCTCACCACCGCGGTGGGCCGTCTGGTGAATTTGAACAGCGAGGAGTGTCTATGGAAGGACGACAGGTAGTTCAGGTCCCCATTGAGGAGGAAATGCAACAGGCATACTTGACGTATGCCATGAGTGTGATTGTCTCCCGGGCTTTGCCCGACGTGCGCGACGGGCTGAAGCCCGTCCATCGGCGCATTTTGTACGCGATGTACGATATGGGCCTAACTCCAGGAAAACCCTACAAGAAAAGCGCCCGCATCGTCGGCGAGGTGCTGGGTAAATACCACCCCCACGGTGATGCTGCCGTTTACGATGCGATGGTCCGAATGGCCCAGGATTTTTCGTTGCGATATCCTCTCGTCGATGGTCAGGGGAACTTCGGTTCCATTGATGGCGACAACGCCGCGGCCATGCGGTACACCGAAGCCCGCTTGGCGCCCGTGGCCATGGAGATGCTCCGAGATATCGGGGAAGACACGGTGGACTTCATCCCCAACTTCGACGGGACTCTCCAGGAGCCCTCTGTGCTTCCCTCCGCTTTTCCCAATCTCATAGTGAACGGTGCCTCGGGCATTGCCGTGGGCATGTCCACGAACATCCCGCCCCACAATTTGGTCGAAGTGGTGAACGCGTTGGCCTTTCTCATCGACAACTGGCATCGGTTGGATGACGTGACGACCAGTGATCTCATGCTCCACATCCCCGGCCCGGATTTCCCCACCGGTGGGGTTGTGTACCGCTACGCGGAGGAGAAGGGGGAATGGGTGGACCGAGTTGCCCGCCTTTACGCTACCGGGAAAGGCCACTTTGTGCTCCAAGCCCTGGTGGAGGAGGAGCTTATCGGCCGGGATCGGGTGGCCCTTATCGTTCGGGAGATCCCCTACCAGACCAGCAAAGCCCGGATCATCGAACGCATCGCGGACCTGGTCCGTGACGGCCGACTCGAGGGCATTCGGGATGTGCGGGATGAGTCGGATCGGACGGGTATGCGCCTTGTCATCGAATTGCAGCGAGGAGTGAAGGCCGAGGATGTGCTGCCCGCTCTCTACAAGTTCACCCCGTTGCAACAGACGTTTGGGGCTCAGATGCTGGCGCTCGTGGACGGCGAGCCTCGAACCTTGCCCCTGAAACGCATGCTCCTCCTGTTTTTGGAGCACCGCCAGGTGGTCATTCGCCGGCGCAGCGAATTCCGCCTTACCAAGGCGCGACATCGGGCCCATATTTTGGAAGGCCTCCTCAAAGCGCTGTCCGATTTGGACGCGGTTATTCGCATCATTCGCCGCTCTCGCACAGTGGACACGGCACGACAGAACTTGATGAAGCGCTTGAAAGTGACGGAGATCCAGGCTCAAGCCATCCTGGACATGCCCCTCAAACGCCTGGCCCAACTGGAGCGGAAGACCCTTCAGGAAGAGTACAAGGAGGTCAAGGCGACCATTTCTTACCTGGAAGACCTCCTCGCCCATCCGGAGAAGATCCTCTCCGTTATCAAAGAGGAATTGTTGGACATCCGAGATCGGTTCGGGGATGCCCGTCGGACACGGATTGTGGACGTGGCGACCGGGGCCCACACGGCCCGGGATTTGATGCCCCAGGAGCCGGTTGTGGCCGTGTACACCCGAGAGGGGGACGTGTTCGCCCTTCGCTTGGATTCCCGGCGTCGCGGCACGGCTCCGGGACGGGGCAAAGAAGCCCCGGTTATCACGGTGAGCGCAACCACGTTGGACCAGCTTTACTTCATCACCACCACAGGGTGGACCGCGCGCGTATCCGTTCGCCAGCTGCCCCCCGAGCCTTTGCCCGTTTCCAGCTTGGTGGACCTGAAAGATCCCATCGCCGCCATGGTCGCGCTGCCTGCCGAAGTGCCTGAGGATCAGGTCCTCCTCTTGGCGACGGCTAAGGGCCGAGTGAAGCGTATCTCCCTCCCGGAGATGGTGAAGGCCGCGCACAAGCCTGTGCAGATCATGGGGGTTGAAGCGGAAGACGCGTTGGTGAGCGCGGTTGTTACCCGACCGGAGGGGGATGTCCTCCTCTTCACCCGCAACGCCCAGTCCATTCGGTTCCCTGCGGATGAGGTGCGGATCATGGGACTCAGTGCCGCGGGCGTTCTGGGCATTAAGCTGGCTACGGGGGACCAGGTCGTTCGGGCCGAGTGGACGGACGGGGAGGGAGAAGTATGGGCGATGACGACCACGGGGCATGGAAAGCGCATGTCGCTTTCGGATTTCCCCCGCCAGAAGCGGTATGGAAGCGGGGTGGTTCTCTTGAAGTTGGGAGCTTCTCATGGGCGCATCGCGGATGCCCGGCTGCTTCAAGGAGGGGAGGAAGTCTTTGCTGTGACGGCCAAAGGCCAGGTTCACTACCTCAAGGCCGATGATGTACCCTCCGGGCGAAGAGGGACTGCTCCGCGACCAGTGGTGCGGGTGAAAGCTCGAGACGAAGTAATTCGCTTAGTCATTATTGCTAAGCCCGACGGAACTTCGCCGAAGAAGAAAAAGACAACGAGCAAAAGTGCGGGGAAGTCAACTGCTCAAGGGACACGGAGCAAAACCGCCAAAAAGACCTCTACCCAAAAAGGGAAGACGGCTACATCCGCTGAGAAAGCGAAAACGAAGAAGTCCGCGACAGCGAAGACATCGACCAAGTCCACGAAAAAGACGGCCAAGAAATCAACGAAGAAATCCACGACCTCCAAGAGTTCTGCAAAATCCTCGCAGCCTAAGGCCTCGGACCAGGATGAGACGTCCACCCCACGTGTACAACCGGGGGAGGCAGCTGTTGTAGCCCGGAAACGGGGGAAGAGTAAGGGCAAGAAGAAGAGTCGCCGGACATCGAAGCGAGCGAGGTGAGCATGCGTTATCCGGAGATACCATCTTTCCGGGAGGCAGTGCGATGGGCTCTCGCCGATAAGGCGACTCGGCGTCAAACGCGGTATGTTTTAGAGCAGTGGGATGACGCGCGGCAAGAGGGGATGGCTCGGTGGGGAGATGATCTGCGCATAGCCATTAAGACTATCCGATCACAGACCATCAATCAATGGAAACACCTCACACAAACTTTCCAGACAGCAGCAAACCAGCATGGGGTTATTACCCATTTCGCCCCAACAGCAAAAGATGCAGCATCTCTTATCCAACTCATCACCGAACGATCTACCAACAAAGAAGTTGTGGCCCCATGGGCGCCTATTCTCGACGAAATTCACGCAGAAGAGGCCGTCCAACGGGGAGGGGGCCACATCACTTACGTGGATGTAGGAGGCTATGTTCTTCAACAGGGGAGGGAACGGCCTGCCCATCCCGTTCATCTGCTGGCTCACCTGACCACCCGGGATATCGGGTTGCTGTTAGCCGAACGTTGGGACCAAGAACCGCGATTTGAGGTGTCCTTCCTGGCTCGTCAGATTACCGCGCGAACCCGCCATGCTCTGATGAAGGCGGACATTGGCTTGGTCGGAGGGACTTTCGCGGTAGCCGAGACAGGTCACATTGTCCTCCTAGATCCCGAGGGGGCCCGCGTGATGGCCGCTACATTGCCCCGGAAGGTCATTGTGGTCCTGGGATTGGAGGCTATTGTGCCCACGTGGCGGGATGTAAGCCTGTTGAGCCGGGCTTTTTGGCTTGGCGCCACGGGGGAGGATACGGTTCCCTTGGCTGTCGCTTTGCCAGGTCCGGAAGAGGGGGAGGATGCCCCGGAAGAATTTCATGTCATTCTCGTAGACAACGGGCGTCAGCGCATGGGGGACTCCGCATATCGGGAAGCGTTGTATTGCCTCCATTGTGGCGCCTGTGCTACGGCCTGTCCTCTATTTCGGGAAGTAGGAGGGCAAGTGTACGGGGGGCCTCACATGGGGCCGGTAGGGGCAGTGTGGGCCGCGTTTCTCCGTCCTGACGAGTTCAAGGATTTGCCGTTTGCGAGCACTTTGTGTGGGGCGTGTGCCGCGGCATGTCCTGTGGGGATAGACATTCCCGGGTTGTTGGCACGTTTGCGGAAGGATTGGAAGGAGAAAGGGAGGATGTGGTATTGGGGTAGAGGGGGGATATAATGCGCGTAGTCAATAGGCTATCTCACCAACACAAACAAAACACACCTCGCTTTCTTCAAAAACTACATCAACAGCATCTCTCCACCTACACCGCATCAAACACAACCAGCGCCAAACTCCACCTCCTCCTCTTTCTCCGTCAACTGCACACAACACATCTTATACCACACTCCACCTCCTTACTATCAGACGAACTCCGACAAGCACTCCAGGAGATGGAAATCCAACTTGTTCACCCGACAACCACCCCTTACCTTTTACCTAACAGCACCGT
>JAADDB010000051.1 GCA_013154135.1 Chloroflexota bacterium | reverse complement strand
AATGGGGACGTCCTCTCGCCAACCCGGCATCAAAGGGCCATCCCGGCATTCAGCCCCTTAATCGTCAATCGTCAATCGTTACTCCTTACTTCTCCCCCTGGAGAGGACTTTGCGAGTTCAGCCTTGAGCGGTCGTTTTCCAAGGGGTTGGGGAATCCTGTTCAGCCTGGGAAAGGGGCCGGCTGTGCTCTCGCAGCCATTGGACGATCTCGTCGAAGGTGGTTTGGGATTGGGCCACACGGAGGGTGAAGGATTCCAGCTCCTCGTTGTCCGCGACGAGGAGCCAACCGTTCAGGAGGAGGAAGAGAGCCGCGGCAGCAATGCCGGTCCGCTTGTTCCCGTCGATGAAGGGATGATTGCGGATGATGGATTCCAGGAGGGCGGCCGCCTTGCTGAACACATCGGGGTATAAGTCTTCCCCACCGAACGTCATGCGGGGTCGGGCCAGGGCCGATTCCAACGCGCCCACATCCCGTATGCCATGACTCCCTCCGGTCTCCGCGATGATGCGGGAATGGAGGAAGAGGACCTGTTGGGGAGTGAGGTACTTCATTGTCCTGCCAGGGCTTCTAGGGCTTGGCGGTACTCGCGGATGAAGTCCGCGATCTGGTCCGCGAACGTCTCGTCCACGCCGGTCAGAGGGACATCGAGGGGCACAATGAGGATGTAAGGCCGGTCCCCTCGGATAATGACCATCACCTCCTCGCCGGCTTCCGTGCCCAGGGCGTCCAGCATTTCCTGGGTCAAACTAATGTGTTCGCCGCTGCTCAACTCCACCCGATGTCGGGCCATCTTTACCTCCAAAATGAAGTTGCACACTTCCCCGTGTGTGGATACTATTATGTATTGCCATCATTGAACGGACAAATCCCAAACCCGATGGACCGACAAGACCGGGTAATACCTGGGCGGCGGGCAGGCCCGCGCCTTCGCGGGATGCCCATTCCCGCCACGCCCACAAAACGGCTCTCTTCGGGAATCATTCCCGCAGGGGAGAGGACAACAGCCCTTTCTTCTCGTCAAATGTCGGTCAATCAGAACCCTAACGAGTGAACCGAGGAGTGACCATGGCCGAACAGAGGAAACTTCCCTCCCGTCAAGAGAATTACTCAGAATGGTACAACCAAGTGGTGTTGCGGGCGGAGCTGGCAGACTATTCCCCCGTTCGAGGGTGTATGGTCATCCGCCCTTATGGATACGCGTTGTGGGAGAACATCCGTGATGCCCTGGACCGTCGTTTCAAGGCCACAGGGCACGTCAACGCGTACTTCCCCCTGTTCATCCCCATGTCCTTCATCGAGAAGGAGAAGGAGCATGTGGAAGGCTTCGCCCCCGAGCTGGCCGTCGTCACCCACGGGGGAGGGAAGAAGTTGGAGGAGCCTCTCGTGGTCCGACCGACGTCGGAGACGATTATCGGACACATGTACGCGAAGTGGATCAAGTCCTACCGGGATCTGCCCGTGTTGATCAACCAGTGGGCGAACGTGGTCCGGTGGGAGCTCCGGACCCGCCTCTTCCTCCGCACGATGGAGTTCCTCTGGCAGGAGGGACACACGGCCCACGCGACCGCGGAGGAGGCGGAAGAGGAGGCCCGGCGCATGTTGGACGTGTACGAGGATTTTCTCCAAAACGACGCGGCCATCCCGGTGGTCAAGGGCCAGAAGTCGAACATCGAGAAATTCGCCGGCGCCCTCCGTTCCTACACGGTGGAGGCCATGATGGGGAACACGTGGGCCCTCCAGTCCGGGACGAGTCACAACTTGGGGCAGAATTTCGCCAAGGCCTTCAACATCCGCTACCTGGACCGGAACAACGAGCTCCAGTACGTGTGGACCACGTCATGGGGCATGAGCACCCGTGTAGTCGGCGCCGTGGTCATGGTGCACGGGGATGACCAGGGGTTGCGATTGCCACCTCGCCTGGCCCCCATTCAAGTGGTGGTGGTGCCCATTTGGCGGAAGGATGCGGACAAATCGCCGGTGTTGGACGCGGCCTATAACCTCACCCGAGCCCTGCGAGAGGCAGGTGTGCGGGTCCACCTGGACGACCGGGAAGAGCACACCCCAGGGTTCAAGTTCAACGAGTGGGAGTTGCGCGGTGTGCCCCTGCGGGTGGAAATCGGTCCTCGGGATGTGGAAAACCGCCAAGTGGTCCTGGCACGCCGGGATATTCCCGGCAAGGCAGGCAAAAGCGCGGTTCCCATGGACGAGATCGTCCCCCGCGTTCAGGAGATGCTGGAGACCATCCAACAGTCCCTCTTCGACCAGGCAAAGGCCTTCATGGAGGCGAATACCCACACCGTCCAAACCTACGAGGAGTTCAAGGAAGTTCTGGCTACCCGTGGGGGATTCATCCGGGTGTACTGGGCGGGCAGCGATGAGGATGAGATCCGCATCAAAGAGGAGACCAAAGCCACCATTCGCTGTTATCCCTTTGACCACGACGGCAGCGAGGGGACATGTTTCTACACCGGGAAGAAGACCAACCGGGTGGCCATCTTCGCACGCGCGTATTAGTAGATACCGGGCCTTGGTCAAGGACCCCGGTAGGCTAACAAGACACAGCAGCACCGTGGCGGAGCTTTTACGCCCTCGTGTCAGAAAAGCGTTTTGTGCGGGTGGCGGGTGAAGCCCGCCCGCCATCCGCACAGGACATCTCTGTCCACCGATTCAAAGGTAAGGCTTATGCGCCGAGCTATTTTTTTGAGCCTGGTATTGACAATCTTCTGGGCCATCGCGTCTCCCCTTCCCCTCCAGGCCGCGTCCCCGTCCCCTTGGCGTCTTCTCCACCAGGATGATCGTCACGTGGATGTGGAGGTCACCTTGCCCCAGAGTGGAGCTCCCCTGAGCACCTTGCTCGCGTTGCCCCCGGGTGGGACCCCCCGGGTGGAGATTCGTGCCTTAGAGGCCCATCCCACCGAGGGTATGCCGCCATTGGCGGAGGATTTGGCGCGGAAGGATGTGGCACGGGTGCGAGTGCTGGGCACGTGGCGGGGGATCCGGGTGGCCCGGTTGGAGATTGCGCCGTACTACCGAGGCGTGGGGGGCGTTTTCTTTCGGGTCTCGCGCGTCCACGTTCGGGTCACCTTCCCAGCCCACTCCTCCACCTCCGACCTGGCCCCCTGGCCCCCGGACATGGATCTGCTGAGGGCGTTCTTGCTGAACCCCCAATTCCCCCGCTCCTGGGTTCAACCCCGTGCCCGCCTGGCCCAGGATGTGCCGGATAACCCCGCGGCCCACGAGGCCGATGCCCTGAAAATCCACGTGCGCGAGTCGGGCCTGCATCGCATCACCCGCTCCGATGTGGAACGCATGGGCTGGGATGCTGCCCGCCTGGACCCCCGTCGAGTGCACCTGTGGCTCAACGGACAAGAAGTGCCCCTCTGGTTTTCCGGGGAAGAGGACGGGCATTGGGATGAGGAGGACGCCCTGTACTTCTACGCGCCGGCCTTTACCCCCACCTACTCCCGCACCCAGACGTGGTGGCTCACCCACGACGAGCGCGTGGGAGAACGCTGGTGTCGTACCTCCTCCCTGAACCCTTCCCCATCTGTCGTGCGGGTGGGCACAACCGTGGAGACAACCGAGAAAGAGCGGCTGTATGACTCTCGCATCGTTGACCGCCGGGGAGTTCATTGGTTCTGGTATGATTTGAAATTCACCGACTTCCCCCCCTATCCGGAGATGAAGTTCTTCTTCTCCATCACCTCCCCTGCTCCCCACGCTCAGGCCATCGTCACCCTCTATCTCATCGCGTACAAAGGGGACCAGCATGACTTGGCCTTTGCCCTGAACGACACGCCGGTGGGCGAAGTGCACAGCAGCTGGAACGGTGTGCGGGCCATCCACTTCTCCCTGCCCGACACCCTGGTGCGGGATGGCGTCAACGTGTTGGCCATCCGCAGCACAGACCGGGGCGCGCACCCCGACGGAGTGTATGTGGACGCGATCGAGGTGCGCTATCGTCGGACCTTGGACCTCTCCTCCGGCATGATATCCTTCACGGGCCGGGAAGGGGATGTCACATACCAGGTCTCCCACGTGCCCCATGTCGGCGCCTGGGTTGTGGACATTTCCGACCCCCTTCACCCTTGTCGGATTACCGACCCCCTCATATCCCCAGGGGAGGGGGAGCAACAGGTGTTGACGTTCCGCACTGCACCTTCCGAATCGGCTCACTACCTGGTTCAGGCGGCCAACGCGTTTCGCGAGCCCACGCTGGAGCGGAACCTGCCTTCTGCCCTGCACACGGCAGTGGAGGGCGCCCACGTCATCGTCATCGCTCCTCGCGTGTGGCACAAGATCCTGGGACCTTGGTCCCGCTGGCAGCGGACACGCGGGTATCGGGTGCGGGTCATCGCCCTGGAGGATGTCTACGATGAATACGCGTTTGGCCAGGTGGACCCGGAGGCCATCCGCCGGTTCCTGCGTCACGCGTACGCGACCTGGCACGCGCCCGTTCCCCAATACGTCCTCCTCGTGGGGGATGGCTCGTACGACTTCATCGACCGCCTGGGATACCACCCCGCGAACATCTTGCCCCCGTACCTCGCGCCGGTGGACCCCTGGCTTGGGGAAACCGCGGCCGACGCGTTGTACGGGGAAGTGGACGGGGACAACCGGTTGCCGGAGCTCATAGTGGGGCGTTGGCCCGTGGATTCAGCGGAACAACTGGCCCAACTGGTGCAGAAGATCCTGCGTTATGAGCAGGACACCTCCTGGTATGAATGGCAGCGGCGCATCACCGTGGTCACCGACAACTACTTCAGCCCCCGGGGCGTGCCGGACACGGCCGGCAACTTCCCCGCGGAAGGGGAATTCACCCTGAGCGAACAGCGCACCTTGGCCTTTCGGCCTCATCGGATTTACTATACTCCCTGGCCTCCGTCTCAAAAGATGTATGGAGGATATACGGATGTAGACGCCATGCGTCAAGACATCTTCTTGACATGGAATGCGGGGACGGGTATAATAACGTGGATAGGCCATGCCTCGTACGAACAATGGGGAGCTGAGAACTTTCTCCACGCTCGTCATTTGGAAGGGTTGCGCAACCGGGGGCGTTTGCCCTTTCTGCTGAGTTTGACCTGTTTTACCGGTTACTATCACCATCCGGAGTACCCAAGTCTGGATGAGGTCCTGCTTCTCAAAGCCGACGGCGGCACCATCGCCTCCTGGTCTCCTACAGGATTGGCCGTAGGGTATGGACACCATTATCTACAGGAGGGATTTTTCGCAACTCTTTTCCACGGTGAACGTCACATAAGTAGATTGATCCTTGCCGCCTGGTTGAACCTCCTGACCAACGCGGAAGAATTTGTCTTTCAACCCCAGGCCTACATTCTCCTGGGAGATCCAACCCTGACCTTGAAACTTGGTCCCACCAGATATATGGAGACTTTGCCAGCAATCACGGTTCATTGATGAGCGGCAGATGGCTGTAAGCGCAGGATCTTGAAGGAGGCATACCATGCGTGTTCGACATCTTTGGCTTCGTTCTCTTATCGTGATCGGGAGCGTCATGTTGCTCCTGGGGTTCGCCTTCCTTCCCGTCGCGCAGGCGGACACCCCCGATTTCCCCGTCTTTGACGGATATCCCAAGAAGGGGTGTTACGGCTATGTGGTGGGAGGGACAGGCATGTGGGACGGATATGGGACCATCACCGTAGACGTCCCTGGCCCGGTTGTGGATGCGTGGCTTATCTGGGAAGGGGTCAACGACATCGATGACCCCGGGAATCCCAACACCACCACGCTGGTCGTCAACGGCGAGACAGTCACGGGCCGCATGACCGACCACAGCCGTTATTCCACCATTCACGCGGACTGGTACCAGTGGGTCGCGGACGTCGGCCCAGGTGGGTACAACTTGGTTCGAGAGGGCAGCAACACCTTGAACGTGAGCGAGTGGTGGCCCTTGGCCACCTACCGGGATGGCTCCGGGTCTCCCGACCCCCGACGCAACGGGGTCTCCCTCATGGTCATCTACGACCGCTCCCCTTGTTCCGACCCCGTGGAGATCATCCCCTTCTACGGCAGTGATTACGTGTGGTGGAAGGGCGAACCGTCCATGGACGGCGGACCTCTCTCCATGAACCACGTGTTCTCCTTCGACGCGGCGCCCATGGACCGGCAAGCCCACTTGGTCATCAACTTCGCGGGCATGGACCATTTGGCCATCTTGGCAGGCGTCTGCCGCGATACCGCAGTGTGGGCCGCGGTGGGGTCCGGCACCCCGCCCGACGCGGTCGCGGAGACGGGATACCCGGGGACCCATGGGGTGAACGGCGGTGTCCTGGCCGCGAAGAACGTCTTCAACGCCAGCCCACCCTGTCAACAGCAGATCGCGGATCCCGTGGTCGACTTCAGCGGGGGGTATATAGCTCCCGAGTGGTCCATCACAGACCTCACCTTCAACCTCCCCGCGGACAGCGAGTGGCTGGCCGTGCAGATCGAGTCCGTCTCCCCCTTGAACCCCAATTCCGGGCCCAGCGGTGAATCGGGCGCGTGGACGGGCGGCATCCTCACCATCCCCTTGCCCCCTCCGGAATTGGGCATCACCAAGGACGACGGACGCACCACAGCTGCTCCTGGCGAGGTGCTCACCTACACCATCGCGTACGAGAACACCGGTCAGGGGCCCGGCTACGATGTGACCATTACCGACACCTTGCCCGAGTACACGACCTACGAGGGGTGTGAGACG
>JAADDB010000246.1 GCA_013154135.1 Chloroflexota bacterium | reverse complement strand
TGCGGACCCGTCCGCCGCCAAGATGCGACCGAGAACCGCGGAGAATGCGCCGGCCGGGGCCCACCACGCACCCCGGAGGGGACTTTGCAAATTGGCCCGGGGGGCGGTCGGACAAGGCCCCCCATCGCCGTTCACGGACGGTCGGGCACACGGCAGTGCGCCCGCTTAGTACGGGGCGATGAAGGACAGATCCAGCCCGCCCCTCTTAATCGTTAATCGTCACTCATTACTCGTTAGACCCCGACCCGTCCGCCGCCAAGATACTACTGAAAACGGCTGGGGCGCGCATGCGTGAAGGGACACCTGGGAATCCGCCTGCTCAATTTCGGCACGAGGATCCGTCGGCCGGAGCCTCACCCCGCGGCCCGCAGGGGGCATCGCAAATGAAGCACGGAGTTCGGCCCTGTGCCCAAAATCCGCCTTATACCAACCCGGACGAGAAAGTTGCCTAAAATCTATTCGGGACTAAAATGGGAACGAGGACAAAAGCACGTTCCCGGAGAAGGCGCCTTCGATACCCATCGAAGGTGCTTTATATTTAGGCCAGATATTGCGTGCGCCCATGGACTTGGCCGGCACGAACTCGACCTTTGAGCCAGGACGGTCGTCCATTGGGGCCATCACGTCGGTCTGTTCGGGGCACGCTTGGCCCCCGGCCGAGCTCCCTTACGTGTTACTCGTGACTCCGCGAGAGCCACGCGAAACCTCGTTTTGCTTTAAAACCTTCTTGCCGAAAGGAGGGAGACTATGCGACGGTTCAATGTGGTGCTTCTAACCCTGGTTATCCTGACACTCCTCTGGACACCCACCGCCGTGTGGGCCCAAGGAGAATCTCCGCTGAGCCTGTACACCCGCTTTCCCGCCCAAGTCATCGAAGCCGGCAAAACCGTCACCATCGACCTGACCGTGAGCAACGCCGGCGACAAGCCCCTCATCGTTCACCTGGACACGCAGAACCTGCCCGAAGGGTGGAACGCGACCTTCCGAGGGTTGGGACGCATCGTCAAGGCCGTCTACGTCCGCCCCAAGGACGATGCGTCGGTGAGCTTGCGGCTGGAACAACCCGCGGATGTCCAGCCCGACACCTACCGCATCATCGTGGTCGCGACCGCGGACACATACAAGGCGGAACTTCCCCTAGAACTCACCGTGCAGGAAAAGCTGCCCCCTCGCCTGAAGATGGAAGTGGAACTCCCCATCCTGCGGGGGACGCCCAACACGAACTTCCGCTTCGAGGCGACCCTGCGCAACGAGGGGGATCAGGATCTCACCGTCAACCTGGAAGCACAAGCGCCCGAGGGATTCCAAGTCGTCTTCAAGCCTTCCTTTGGCGCACAGGAGGTCACCAGCCTGCCCATCAAGGCCAACGAATCCAAGCGGCTGAACATCGAAGTGAAAGTCCCCCGGCAGACGCCCGCGGGCCGCTATCCCATCCACGTGCGAGCTGTGGGTGGCGGGGCCGAAGCCGCGGTGGACCTGGCCGTGGAACTCACCGGCCTGCCTGAACTCTCCGTCACCGCGCCGGATGGCCGACTGACGGCCAACGCGTACGTGGGCAAGGAGACCCCCTTGGAGATCATCATCCAGAACCTGGGCACGGCCAACGCGCGCAACATCGAACTCAGCGCGACCAAGCCCACGGGCTGGAAGGTGGAATTCGACCCCAAGCACATTGACGACCTACCCCCCGGCCAGCAGATCAAAGTCACGGCCAAGATTCGGCCTTCGGACAAAGCCATTGCCGGGGATTACATGGTCACCATCCGGGCCAGCGCGGACGGCGGCGTCTTCGACTCCACCGACTTCCGCATCACCGTGTTGACCTCCACCATGTGGGGTGTGGTGGGCATTGCCCTCATCGCGGTGGCCGTCCTCATCGTCGCGCTGGCCGTCATGCGCTTTGGCCGGCGATAATTCGCATCCCCCGCATTGGGAGGGTTACTCATGGCCGAGGAATATGTCATCGAGACACGAGGCCTGACAAAAGAATACGACGGCACAGTAGCCGTGCGCGACCTGAATTTACGGGTCCGCAAGGGGGAAGTCTTCGGCGTCCTGGGGCCGAACGGCTCGGGGAAAACCACCACCATCCTCATGCTCCTGGGACTGACCGACCCCACCGCGGGGGAGATGCGCGTGCTGGGCTTTGACCCGATGCGTCAACCCTTGAGCGTCAAAGCGCGCGTCGGATACCTGCCCGACCAAGTGGGGTTCTACGATGAACTCACCGCGCGGGAGAACCTCATCTACATCGCCAAACTCAACGGCATCCCGCGCAAGGAAGCGTACCGACGCATCGACGAAGCCCTGGCCCAAATGGGGCTCGCGGACGTGGCCGACCGTCCGGTGGCCACCTTCTCTCGGGGTATGCGACAGCGGTTGGGGCTCGCGGAAATCCTCATCAAACGGCCCCAACTCGTCATCCTGGACGAACCCACCCAGGGGTTGGACCCCCAAGCGGCCCGTGAATTCCTGGACATCATCCGGGATCTCCGATCCCATGGCATTAGCGTCCTGTTGGCCTCGCACCTCCTCTACCAGGTGCAGGCCGTGTGCGACCGGGTCGGGCTCTTCCACAAAGGCCGCATGGTCCTGGAGGGGACGGTCCAAGAGTTGGCCCGCCAGATCTTGGGAGGCGGATACCGGGTTCAGGTGGAAGCCGAGGGCCCGCGGGAAATCCTCCTCCAGGCCCTGCGAAAAGTGCCCGACACCTTAAGCGTCCAACCCGTGAACGGACGGGTGTACGAACTCCTCGCGCAGCGGGACGTGCGTCCCGAAGCCGCGCAAGCCGTAGTCCAAGCCGGCGGCAAGCTCCTCTCCCTGATGTTGGAGGAGCCCAACCTGGAGGAGATCTACGCCCGTTACTTCCAGGAGGTGGAACATGAGTCAGCACGTGCTGCGGCGTGAGCGCGCGCGAGAAGGGTCACCCTGGACCGGCATGTGGGCTGTGGTGGCCAAGGAAATGGCCGACAACCTCACCAGCGCGCGCATGCACATCCTGGAACTGCTCATCGCGCTGACGGCTGTGGGCGCGGTCTACGGCGCCATTCAGGAGATCATGAACACCATCAGCGAGGACCGGTTCCTCTTCCTCAAACTCTTCACCGAGGGACGGTTGCCCATGCCCGCGTTTCTGGAATTCCTGGGCTTCCTCGTCCCGCTCTTGGCCATTGCCATGAGTTTCGACGCGATCAACGGGGAATTCAACCGGCGCACCATGTCCCGGATCCTGGCCCAACCCATTTACCGGGACGCGCTCCTCTTTGGGAAGTTCCTGGCCCACCTGTTCACCCTGGCGCTGGTGCTCACAGCCATCTGGCTACTCATCATCGGTTTGGGGATTGTGCGGTTGGGGTTGCCCCCCAGCGGGGAGGAGATGGCCCGGCTCCTGTGGTTCCTCCTGGCCACCATCTTCTACGGGGGGATTTGGCTGGCTTTGGCCATGGTGCTTTCCATAGAATTCCGGCAGCCCGCGACGGCAGCCCTTTCGGCCATTGCTGTTTGGCTCTTCTTCGCGGTCTTCTGGAAGATGATTGCCAATGTGCTGGCCCCTGTTATCAGCCCGGTGCGTTACGGCTTCCCCGAGGAGCAGCTACGCCTGGTCCAGACCCAGCTGTTCCTCTGGCGCCTGTCGCCGAACACCCTGTACGGGGAGATCGCGATGGCCCTTCTGCGGCCGGAAATACGGGTCATGGGCTTCATCTCCCCGGTGCAACTTTCGGGGGCCATCCTGGGCACGCCCCTCCCCTTGAGCCAGAGTTTGCTGCTCGTCTGGCCTCAGATGACGGGGCTCGTCGCGGCGACCATCCTCCTCTTCGCGCTGGGCTACGTCCTCTTCCAGCGCCAGGAGATACGGGCATAGCATCCCCGGCCGCATGAATAAGGGGGCTTCGGGCCCGGGACCAACGTTTGAAACACAAAAAGCCGACCGGAATGACCGGTCGGCTTTTTGTTTGGCACGGGCGGGAGGACTCGAACCCCCAGCCTGCGGTTTTGGAGACCGCTGCTCTGCCAATTGAGCTACGCCCGTTAGCCGGTTGTATTGTACCGCAAAACACCTTCCATGTCAACTCGCATTGGGGATTGGGTGTCGAAACCCCATCCTCTTACTCGTTACCTTTTTGGACTTTGGACAAAACGTGTGAGTAGATATTCTTGGCCATTCAACGGCCGGAAAAATTGTGTTGTGTGGTGGGCGGGCTTCGCCTGCCCACCACACAACACTCTTTCTTGACACAGGGCGAGAACGTAGGCACCCCTCTGAGGTGCGGACCCGTCCGCGGCCAACGGGGACTTTCGCTCGCCAACCCGGCATTGAAGGGCCAACCCTTTAATCGTCAATCGTTAATCGTTACTCATTACTTTCCGGCCCCGTCCGCGGCCGAGGTGCGGCTGAATCGTGTTCGCGAGCCAGAGTCCTTTGTCCAAACTCCGGTAACTTTCAAAATCAGCCCAAGGACGGTATAATGACCCTTGACAGCCATCCCAAACCCGCATGCTTGCTGAAATGACCAGGAACCATGAGACGGGGGAAAAAGGATTACTACCGAGTGCTGCAAGTGTCCCAAAACGCCACGCCGGACGAGATCAAGCAAGCCTACCGGCGGCTGGCGCGCCAATATCATCCCGACGTGAACCCCGACGCGCGCGCGGAGGAACGGCTCAAGGAAATTAACGAAGCCTACGAAGTGCTCAGCGATCCGGACGCGCGCCGCGCGTACGACCGGGAACGCCGGGGCGTGCGCATCCACCGGCGCCCCCCCACACCCCACCGCCATCGGGACCCGTTCCAGGATGTGTGGGACCTCTTCTTCGGCGACATCCCCTCTCGGCCCCGCTCGCGGCGCAGCGACCTGCCCAAGGGGCGAAGCTACGAGGCCCACGTGGTGCTGGAATTCGAGGAGGCCTTCACCGGCACAGACCTGAACCTGACCATCGAAGGCCGACGGGTGCGGGTGCACATCCCGCCCGGCGTACGGGATGGCATGACCCTGCGCATTCCCGGCGCGGGAGGCCGAAGCCTCTACGGCGGGGAACCCGGGGACCTCATCCTGCGCATCCAGGTCAAACCCCACCCCCGGTTCCACCTGGAAGAGAACAACGTGATCACCGAGACCACCGTGGACCTCTTCACCGCGCTCCTGGGGGGAGACATCATCATCGAAACCCCCTACGGTCCCAGGCACATCACCATCCCGCCGGGGACACAACCCGGCACCCTGTTGCGCATCCCCGGCCTGGGCCTTCCCATGTACGAACGCCCTGAACGTCGAGGGGACATGATCGTCCTCATCCACGTGGAACTACCCCAACAACTGAGCGAACGGGAACGAAACCTCCTGTTGGAGTGGAGACGATTGCGGAGACTCACATGATGCGATTTGACCGATTCACCGAACGAGCCCAAGACGCGGCCATGCGAGCGTACGAAATCCTGCAGCGGTACCAACACGCGCAGGTGGACACAGAACACATGCTCCTGGCCCTGTTGGAACAAAGCGACGGCACCGTCCCCCACATCCTCCAGGAACTGGGCGCGTCCCTGGAGACCATGCGGCGCCAACTGGAGAATGTGCTCCAACGCATCGTGCGGGGGCCCATGCCCAACCTCTACAACCAGCCCATGGGACAAGTCTACATTACCCCCCGCCTCAAACGCGTCATCGACCGGGCCCAGGAAGAAGCCAACCGCTTGCACGACGACTTCATCAGCACCGAACACCTCCTCCTAGCCATTGCCATGGAACGCAACACCCCCGCGTCCGACATCCTGCGCCAACAGAACATCACCCGAGACCGCATTGAAAACGCCATCCAAAAGATCCGGCACGGCCGACGCATCACCAGTCCCACCGCGGAAACCCACTTCGGCGCGCTGGAGAAGTTCGGGCACGATCTGACCAAACTGGCCGCGGAGGACAAGTTGGACCCGGTCATCGGGCGGGAAGAGGAGATCCAGCGGGTCATCCAAATCCTCTGCCGGCGCACCAAGAACAACCCCGTCCTCATCGGCGAAGCGGGCGTGGGGAAGACGGCCATTGTCGAGGGTTTGGCCCAGCGCATCGTGCAAGGCCGAGTGCCCGATCTGCTCCAGGGCCAACGCATCATCTCCATGGACCTAGGGGCCATGATCGCGGGCACCCGATTTCGCGGGGAGTTCGAAGAACGCCTCAAAGCCTTCATGGAGGAAGTCAAACAGTCCGAAGGCCGCGTCATTGTCTTCATCGATGAGCTGCACACGGTAGTGGGCGCGGGCGCGGCCTCGGGGGCCATCGACGCGGCCAACCTGCTCAAGCCCGCGCTGGCCCGGGGGGAATTCCGCTGCATCGGGGCTACCACGCCTGATGAGTACCGCCAGTACATTGAAAAGGACAGCGCACTCGAGCGCCGCTTTGCCCCCATCTGGGTCGAAGAACCCACCATCGAGGAGACCATCCACATCCTCCAGGGCATACGCGAGCGTTACGAGCAATTCCACCAAGTCCAGTTCACCGACGACGCGCTGGAAACCGCGGCCCGCCTTTCCCACCGCTACATCACGGACCGCCACCTGCCGGACAAGGCTATTGACCTCATCGACGAGGCCGCGGCCCGCCGTCGTGTGGCCATCCACTCCCTGCCCGAGCACCTGCAAACCATGGAACGCCGGGTGAACGAGCTGCGGGGTCAGGAGGATGAAGCCTGGAACAGCCGGGAATGGGAGCGGGCCGC
>JAADDB010000248.1 GCA_013154135.1 Chloroflexota bacterium | reverse complement strand
ACTCCCACGTTGCCCCCGCCGCCGCCCACGCCCAAACCCATCAACACCCCGACCCCGGGCCCTACCCCCACGCCCATCCCGCCCTTCCCCTATGTGCTGGACGGCCGGGTGACCCACGACAACAAGTGCCCCGGGGAGTACATCATCGGCGTGGTGAAGGACGCGGAAGGTCATCCCCTGCCCGGTGTGACCGTGCGCATGGAGGATGAGTACGGCAATGGGGACACCCGGGTCACCAAATCCAACGGCGAAGAGGCCGGGCGATATGAGTTCGTCATCACCGGCGGGGCCCGCCGCATTTACGTCTGGGTTGTGGATGAAGGAGGCAATCCCCTGAGCCCTCGGGTGGAGATCGCGCATCGACTGCCCAACAGCGGCTACGAAAACATGCGCTGCCACTACGTGAACTGGCGTAAAGTCCACTAAGGGAAACATCCGCGAAAAGGAGGATGCCCATCATGCACGTGGATCTGCTCATCGAACACGCGACAGAATTGGCCACCTGCGCATCCCCCAACGGCCCCAAACGAGGCCCAGCCATGGATGACGTGGGGATCATCCACGACGGCGCTGTGGCAATCCACAAGGGGCGCATTGTGGCCGTCGGGCCCACCCGCGAGGTGCGCGAGAAGGTGACCGGTGCGACACGTGTGATCAACGCCCAAGGTCACTCCGTGGTCCCCGGTTTCGTCGACCCCCATACCCATGTGGTCTGGGCCGGGGAGCGCGCCGCGGAATTCGAAATGCGGCTCAAAGGCGCCACGTATTTGGAAATCCTCCAGGCCGGGGGCGGCATCCTGCGCACAGTGCGGGATACCCGCGCCGCGTCCTTGGATGACCTCATCCTGCAAACCCGGGAGCGGTTGGACCGAATGCTCCTGGCCGGCACCACCACCGCGGAGGCGAAGAGCGGTTACGGGCTGGACGAGGAGACCGAGCTCAAAATGCTGGACGCGATTCGGGCGCTGGACGAAAGCCATCCCATGGACCTGATTCCCACCTTCCTAGGAGCCCACGCGATCCCGCCGGAATACCGGGATAACGTGGATGCATACGTGGACTTCCTGGTCGAGGAGATGATCCCCAAAGTTGCGGCCCTCCAATATCGGGTGGAGGAGAGCGATGAGGCAGGAAACCTGGTGTACGCGGGATACCAACGGGCTGCCTGGTTCTGCGATGTCTTCTGCGAACGGGGCGCCTTCAACCTGGAACAGACCATCCGCATCCTGCGCGCGGCCAAAGCCGCGGGCATGGACCTGAAAGTCCACGTGGATGAGTTCGAACCCTCCTTGGGCGCGGTGCCCGTGGCCGTGGAGATGGGAGCCGTCAGTGTGGATCACCTGGTCAGCACCCCGGAGGAGCACCTGCGCATCCTGGCCCAGTCCGACACGGCCGCGGTAGGGCTCCCCGGAACTCCCTTCGGGCTGGCCGAACGCGAGTACACCAAAGGCCGCAAGATCGTGGACATGGGAGGCATTCTGGCCATCGCCACGGACATCAATCCCGGCACGTCTTGGTGCGAATCCATGCCTATGATGATGGCTCTGGCCACCCGCTACATGGGCCTGACCCCCGCGGAGGCCCTCAACGCGGCCACCATCAACGCGGCCTACGCCATCAAAATGCACCCTTACGTGGGCTCCATCGAAGTGGGCAAACAGGGGGACCTCCTCCTCCTGGACGTGCCCGACTATCGACATCTGGCCTACCGCTATGGGAGCAACCTGGTCCACACGGTGGTGAAGAAGGGACGCGTGGTGGTGGAAGATCACCGGTTGGTCGAGGGCCCATGAGCACCATGGAGATCTACACCTCCACGTCCCAACTGCCCGACTTCCACACCCGCTGGTTGGAGCTCTGTCACGAAAGCGGCCACATCCTGCAACACCCCCTGTGGGCCCGCTTCAAGGAAGAATTCGGCTGGAAACCCCTCCGGGTGGCCATCGGCCAGGAGGGGAAGTTGTGGGCAGGGGCCCAGATTCTGCTGCGTCCCCTGCCCCTGGGCTTCCACATCGCGTACATCCCCCGAGGCCCAATGCTCCGCCAGCAGGATGTCCACCTCCTGCGCGAGCTGGTCCGGGCCATTGATCAGGTCCTGCGCGGCCATCGCACCCTCTTCCTCAAAATGGAACCCAATTGGGAGGACACCTCCGACGCACGGGAGTTGCTACGCGCAGCGGGGTTTCGCCCATCCCCCCAAACCATCCAACCGCGCAGCACCATCCAAGTGGACTTACGACCCGACCCGGAGACCATCCTGGCCCGGATGAAGTCCAAATGGCGGTATAACATCCGGCTGGCCCGGCGCAAGGGTGTGCTGGTGCGGCCGGCCGAGGCGCGCGATCTCCCCCACTTTCTCCGCCTTTTGGAGGAAACAGCCCGGCGGGACGCGTTTGCCCTTCATTCGCCGGATTACTACCGCCGGGCGTGGGAGCTCCTGGTGCCCGCGGGCCTGGGGACTCTGCTCATGGCCTGGTACCAGGACATGCCCCTGGCCGGGATCTTTGTCACGGCCTGGAACCGGACGGGCATTTACATGTACGGGGCATCGAGCAACCGGGAACGCCAACGCATGCCCAATCACCTGCTCCAATGGGAAGGGATGATGTGGGCACGCAATCAGGGGTGCACGGTGTACGATATGTGGGGCATCCCCGATGAGGTGGGCGCCCATCCGGAGGTCTGGCAACAGCGGGTGCCCGACCGCACCGACGGCCTGTGGGGGGTGTTCCGCTTCAAGCAGGGGTTTGGAGGACGCATTGTGCGCATGGTGGGCGCGTGGGACCGGGTGTACAACCGCGCGGGATATTGGGCGTACCAGCTCTTCCTGTCTGTAAGGCGTTGATCGACGGACGCTTCAGGATGGGCGGCCCGATCCGTTGAGCCGCTGAACAGGAAGCGCCCTTGGCCCCTTGATCGCGGACGGGTCCGCACCCTGTGCCTGGTCTCTGTAGGGGCGGGTCTGAGACCCGCCCCTACCTCTTGGCCGCGGACGGGTCCGCCGCTCGGCAGGACGATAAGCCCGGAAATCCTCACTCTTCCACCCGCAGGATGTGGGTGATGGCGGTGGCGCCGGTGCCTCCCAGGTTCTGGGCCATGCCGATGCGAGCGTGTTGCACTTGGCAGTCGCCCGCTTCCCCCCGCAGTTGTTGCACCAGCTCCACAATCTGGTACAGGCCGGTCGCGCCTAATGGATTGCCCCGGGCTTTGAGCCCTCCCATGGTGCTGATGGGAATGAGGCCGTTGCGTGCGATGCCCCCTTCCCGCGCGAAGTGGACGGCCTGCCCCCGCGCGACGAAGCCGCCCGCTTCCAAGGAGAGCGCGGCCATGATGCTGGTGCTGTCGTGCAGTTCGAACAGGTCCACGTCCCGGGGGGTGATGCCCGCCTGGGTGTACGCGGCATGGCTGGACAGGTACGCGGCCTGGAGGAATAACGGGTCCTTGCGGTCGTGCACGGCCACCGCGTCGGTGGCTACGGCCGAGGCCAATACCCGCACGGGTGCCTTGTCCGTGTTCGCGAGGCCGCGCACCTGGTCCGCAGGGCAGAGGACGACCGCGGCCGCGCCATCGCTGATGGGGCTCACGTCGAACATGTTGAGCGGGTCCGCGACGAGCCCCGCGCGCGCGTAGGCTTTCTCGCTGATGGCCCGACGGAACATGGCGTTGGGGTTGCCCACCGCGTTCGCGTGGGCGGTTAGGGGAAAGGCCGCGAAGTCCTCTCGAGCCACATGGAATTCGTGCATGTAGCGGCGCATGAGCATGGCCTGAACGCTGTTGGGCGTCGCGCCGTGGATCCCCTCGAACTCCTGGTCTAGCACGGACGCGTGGGCCCGGTGCACCTCCTCGGCCGAGCGTTCGCTCATCTGCTCCACGCCAACGACGACCACCACGTCCGCGAGGCCGCCCGCGACGGCCATGTAGCCCCAGCGAAACGCGGCAGCCCCGGACGCGTCGGCCGCGTCCACGCGCACGGCCTCCACCCCGCGCAGGCCCACAAAGTCCGCGAACAGAGCGCCCAGGTGTCCCTGCTCGGCCAGGAAGGAGGCGAGGGTGTTCCCCACGACCAGCGCGTCCACCCGTTCCACGCCCGCGTCCTTCAACGCGGGGATAATCGCATCATGGGCCAGATGACGCAAGGATTTGTCCCAGTATTCGCTTACAGGAATGGCATGAATGCCGATAATGCTCACGTCTCGCATAATTCGCTCCGCGGAATAAGATGGCAAACGAGTAAAGGGATAGGGCGTTGTCGATAGTATGCTCCGTTGCTTTTAATCGTTAATCGTCAATCGTTACTCATCACGCACTACGTAACCAACTTCCCCCTAAACCTCGCGTACATGCCGTAATCGATTTCCACCCGCCGGGCAATGTAGGCCCGGGTGCGGGGAGCTTTGTCCTGTCGTTCGAGAATCCGGTCCGTGACCAGCAGGTCGAACGCGTCGGACCCCGCGCCGGATCCAAAGGAGACGACGAATATCCGGTCCCCGGGTTGGGCTTCGTCCAGGATGGCGGTAAGCCCCACCATCGCGGATCCCGAATAGGTGTTGCCGATGTCCCCCACCAGGAGGCCGGTCTCGATCTGCTCAGGGGTGAACCCCAGCATTTTGGCCACGCGCTGGGGGAATTTCAGGTTGGGCTGGTGGAAGACCGCGTAGCGGTAGTCTTCCGGACGGGTGCCCATTTCCTCCATGAGCGCACGGGCCGCGTGGGTGATGTGGTGGAAGTACGCGGGTTCGCCGGTGAAGCGCTGACCGTGGCTGGGGTATTCCGCGCCCGCACGACGCCAGAAGTCAGGCGTGTCCGTGACGTAGGAGAGGGAGCCCTGGATGAGGGCCAGCGCGTGTTCGGCCGGGCCGATGATGAACGCGGCCCCGCCCGCGGCCGCGGTGTACTCCAGCGCGTCCCCCGGACGCCCCTGGGCCGTGTCCGCGCCGATGGCCAGCGCGTAGTTGGCCATGCCCGACCCCACAAAGCCGATCGCGGCCTGCATGGCCTCGGTCCCGGCCTTGCACGCGAACTCCCAATCCCCGGCCTGGACATAAGGGGTCGCGCCGATGGCTTCGGCCACAATGGTGGAGGTGGGCTTCACCGCATACGGGTGGGATTCGCTCCCCACCCACACCGCGCGCAGGTGGTCCGCGTGGATGCCCGCGCGGGCCAGCGCGTTGCGCGCGGCTTCAATGGCAATGGTCGCGGTGTCCTCGTCCAGACCGGGCACCGCCTTCTCCCGGATGGGCGTGCCCCCCTTGCCCCCCGTCCACAGCCGCGCGATCTCCCGCGCGGGAATGCGGTACCGGGGCACATATGCGCCATACCCCACAATCCCAACAGGTCGGGTCGGTTGCAGCAAACGCGTCGGCATCGTTTCACTCCTCGCTCTTTTAATCGTCAATCGTTACCCCTCATCTCTTCCACTATCTCCCTCGCCCTACTCTCCCTCACATTCCCTTCTTCCGCCAGCCTCGCGGCGACAATGTCAATCTCCTCGCCCACCGCGCCCGCGGCAATGGCGACTTGCCGCGCGTGCATGCGCATGTGCCCCCGCTGGATGCCCTCGCTGGCCAGCGCGCGCAGCGCGGCCAGGTTCTGGGCCAGGCCCACGGCCACCATGATCTCCGCGAGGTCCTGCGCGCGGTGGACGTCCAAAATCTTCAACGCCACCCGAGCCGTGGGGTGGACTTTGGTCGCGCCGCCCACAATGCCCACGGCCAGGGGGAGTTCCAGTTTCCCCACCAGGGTGTCCCCCATGATGTACCATTCGGTGAGGGCCCGGTACTGGCCGTCCCGCGCGGCCCACGCGTGGGCCGCGGCCTCGATGGCCCGCCAGTCGTTGCCCGTGGCGATGGCCACCGCGTCGATGCCGTTCATGATGCCCTTGTTGTGTGTGGCCGCGCGGTAGGGGTCGGCCCAGGCGAACGCGTTGGCCTCCACAATGCCCCGGGCCACCTCCTCCCCTCGCGCGCCCTTCTCCGAGAACGCGTCCACGGGAATGCGCACCACGGCCCAGGCTCGCCGTTCGGTGGTGTAGTTGGAGAGGATGCGCAGGTTGACCCGACCGCGGGTCAGGCGTTCCACCAGAGGCGCAATCCCCTCCACTGCGGTGTTCACCAGGTTCGCGCCCATCGCGTCCCGCACGTCCAGATAGAGGTGCACCACCAGCATGGGCCCCACGGGCGTGTGGGGGAGGTATCGCACCCGGAGGTCCCGCGCGCCGCCGCCCCGCCGCACCAGGGAGGGGTGAATGTCGTCCACCCGCCGCAGGATGTCGGCCTTGGCCCGGTGGAGCGCGGCCTGGGCCGCGCGCGGGTCGGGCACGTCCAGCACCTGGATCTGGCCGATCATGATGGGCTCGGTGCTGCCCGTGAGGAAGCCCCCGCCCGAGCGCGCGATGCGGGCCGCGTTACTCACCGCGGCCACCACCGAGGGTTCCTCCACGCTCATGGGCACCAGCACCTCCCGGCCGTTGATGATGAAATTCAGGCCCAAGCCCAGGGGGAGGGCATGGCGCCCCACCACGTTTTCGATCATCTTGTCGGCCTGGGCCAGGGCCAGGCTCTCCCGGAGCGCGGTGACATCCGCGTCGTCCAGGCCGGCCCATTCGGCCACCAGGCGCACCCGTTCCTCCAACGGTCGCTTGTAGAATCCGGGAATGCGAGATGTTCGGGCCATGTATCATCCTCCACAAAAAACTCGCTCCCCGCGCGAGCGGCGGAGCGAGGACCACAGGATACTATAGGGCACCGGGGCTATCAAAAACTATCAGGATGGGTGGAGTGGGG
>JAADDB010000098.1 GCA_013154135.1 Chloroflexota bacterium | reverse complement strand
GACCAGCCGAGAATTGCCACACACGGCCCAGTGGGGCCCTTCCCTTTTACTCGTTACTCGTTATGCGTTAGACCTCGCCCATCCCTCCCAACCTCGCCCCTCAGCCAACCCCTTAATCGTTAATTGTAGCACGCCAAGACATCGTTTCGTACTTTAGCCCCTTAATATCGTGCACAACCGCCAAGACATCGTTTCGTTTTCGCTAGGCTGTCACAGAAGCCTTCGCGGAGGTCTTGTTTAAAAATGACTTCTGGAAACAGAATGGGCAGGCTCTCAGAAAGAAGAAGACGGCCCTTGCATCTCATATTGCCACCACCACTGCCGTGCCCTGCCCTCAAACCAACCGGGTATAACACCGCCGATAAAGTGGCGAACAGGGTAAGGCCTGCTACTACATGTAGTAGCAGGAGAACCATAGGGCCCCATATGTAGTTATTTCGTTCGCTACCAACGGGTTTTCAACAGAGCTAAGTATCTCTACCACTACAGGCGCAGAAGAACTTTCGTTCAGGCGAGAGCATCTTTTCATCTGCTGTGCATGTTTTGAAACTAGAAAAAGTCTTTGTAAAAAGAGAACGCCGGCGCCCTATTAACGAAACGATCTCTTGGCGAATATCCTGTTAGGGTGCGAAACGATGTCTCGGCGCTTTCTCTCTTAGCGGCGAAACGATGTCTTGGCGTATTACAGTTACTCATTAATCGTTAATCGTTTGGGGAGGCCCCCTCCGGGGGCTCTATATGGACGCACGACCGGCCGAGCATCGCCACAAACGAGCCAAGATGGACCCTCCCACCCCTCTTACTCGTTACTCGTTATGCGTTAAGCTCTTTGCCCATCCCGGCCGACCTCACCCTCCAGCCAACCCCTTAATCGTTACTCGTTAATCGTCAATCGTTTTGCAAAGCCCTCACTCCACCCCTCGTAGGTTGACCGGGGAAAGATCGCGGGTATTTCGCCCCTCCTCTCTCCCAATGCTGGGAGAGAGGAGGGGGCCAAGGGAGTTGTGTGGGACACGGACAGAGGTACATAACCGGCCGAGCATCATTCCATACGGCCCACGACGGCCTCCCGCCCCTTTACTCGTTACTCGTTATGCGTTAACTTCCGCCCATCCCGGCCAACCTCGCCCCCACCCAACCCTCCTTAATCGTTACTCATTAATCGTCAATCGTTACCTATTCCTCACCAACCACCATCCGCCCAGGGCGAGGATGAGGAGGCTTACCAGCGTGACCCGTACCGGCTCCCACGGCATGTGGATGCCCGGTGGCGGACTGGCCTGGAGGCTCACAGGGGCCGGGGTGGGCAGGGGTTTGGGCGGCGGCACCACGACTTTCACCGTCAACGGAGGACGTGTGCCCGCGGTGGCCGCGCTCAACGCGGTGAGCTTGGCCTTCTCCTCTTCCGTGTACCCCAGGGCGGAGAAGTCCATGACCCCGTCAGGCACATGGCAATCCCGACACGTGCGCGCGTCCTCCTTTCCCACCACCCCGTGGCTGATCTGCAAGTACACGGTCACCTCTTTCCCCTGCCAGCGTCCACTGTAGTTCACCCCCGCGTCCTTAGCTCCCACTTGGATGGCTTTTTCCAGGTCCCCTTGGGTGAAGAAGATGCCCAACTTCAGGGGCAGAGGTTGACCGCTCTCCGCGTCCACCGGGATGACCCCTCGGAAGGCTTTGAAGGGCTGGATGCGGGCCGATTCATCCTCGCGCGAACCGGGCCACGGGTGCCCCGGTTTTGTGGGCTGACCGTTGAACCACCGGAACACCGGCGGCACCGTGTTGGGTTCCCGCACATCACTCACGGGCATGTACAACTCATTCACCGGGTCGTACACCGGAGGAGCCGTCCAATCCCGAAAGACCAATCCCCCTGTGCCCGGGATGTGACATGTGCGACAATCCAGGCGGGTGTGTTCGTTCAACAGGTCGTTCTGATGGGGCGTCGTCCCATGGCAGGCCTCGCATGTTAGGCGCTTTTCCGGCACATCCCGGCCCCAGATGGTGGGCCCATAACCCAGAAAACGGTGGTGCTCCGCCCGATGACAATCCGCACAGACCATCCCCGCGTCCGCGTGGACATCCCCTTTGCTGCTTTCCCCGTGCTTGTCCGCGATGGGAGCAAAATCCACCCCTCGCTTGAGAAGGGGCCCGCCGCCCACGTTGAGATGGCAGCGCAAGCACATCTCCGCGGTGGGACGTTGCGCGTTGCGCGCGGTCACCACCCGTCGGTCCTGGGGAAGCACCCAACGTCCCTCCTCATCCCGGACGGGAAAGCGCTGGCTCATATCGTACGTGGGGGAGTGGCAGATGAGGCAGTCGATGCGGGCCTTTTCTTCCTTTGAGAGCTGATCCGGCGGTTTGGGCAACGCTCCACCCCCGATGTGGCACCGTCCACAGCCCCCGGGGATCTGCAATTTCTCGTTGAGCACACCCAACCAATTGATGCGGGCAATGGTCCCGGGGATGGGGCTGTAATGGTCCAACTTCTCGGACCACAGGTAGTGTTGCCCGTGCACCACCTCATCCACCGTGCCCGGATGACAGATCTCGCACGTGCGAGGGCCCTCGTACTCCTCGATGTACTGGTGGGGCTCCGGCGCGTCGGCCCGGACAGGAGCTCCCGGCATCCAGGCCAGAAAGCAGAGGAGCCACAGGGCCCATGCCCACACAAACCATCGTCCCGTTCGTCTTACCCGGTGATTCATCGTTCCCCTCCTTGTGCCGGATGGCAGGAGAGACATTCTGAGTCGGGCCAACCCTTGTGGTCCAGCGGCGCGGGCGCGACCAGGCCATCCACCGCGTGACAGAGGTGACACTGGGCCAAGTCCCCCGTCACCCCGTGGGATGTGATGGGCCTGGGCAAGGGCGTAGGGGTCACCACGCGACGGGGGGGTGGGGTTGGAGTGCCCGGCGTCACCCGGGGGAGGACTTTCATGGCCACCGGTTGATAGGGCTTCTCCACCCGGGCCCGAGTGGGCAGAGTGGTGATGGCCGTCTGCTCCAGGGTGAGGAAGCGCCATATGCCCAGGATGAGGAGGAGGGAGAAGACCGTGGCCAGGGGGATGTAGACCCGTGCCCGACGCCAGCGCTCCTCTGGCGGTGGGGGCGGGGGGATTTCCCCGCGGCGTAGGCGCTCCAGCTCCAGGGGATGTTCCTCCCACATCTCCTCCTCGTCCATGTAGCCGGTGAACATACTCTTGTTGAAGTGTCGGATGTGGACGAAGTAGGAATGCCAGGTGAGGATGGAGAGCACCGCGAGAATGGCCTCCATGCCGTGGGCCACCTTGGACGCGGGCACCACTTCCCCGGGGAGGTAGCGGGTGACGGTGATGGGGTTCCAAAGGACAAAACCGGTGAGGGCCATGAGCACAGTGCCCCACACCAGGGCCAGGTACTCGAGCTTCTCCACGAAGTTATAGCGGTCGTAGAGGGGCCGTTGGTCGGTGAGCCCCAGGTTGTACTTCACCGACTGGATGAAGTCCACCACATCCTTTTTGGAAGGCAGGATCGAAGGCTTTGCCCGGAGCACGAAGAGGGCATATCCCACGTCGACCAGGTGGTAAATGGAGACGAGCACCAGCACCACAGCCGCGGTGTGGTGGATCACCCGAGCCCGTTCGATTCCCCCTAACGCCTTGAAAAGGGCAATGGCCCATCCCGTGTCCGGGTATTTCTGCGGTAGCCCGGTAATGGCCAGCAGGGTGAAGGAGATGAGCATGATCAGATGTTGGATGCGATATGAGAGCCGAAACCGTAAGTAGCGGTTTTGGGCCATTGTTGCCTCCCTAGTTCAGCAAGGACATCTCCCGGCTTCCTATTTTCGCTCCCTCAGGCGCTTTTGGGCGTCCAGACCGATGTAGAGGAGGAAGAAGCCCAACGTCAGCGGGATGACAATGCGGTAGAACCAGAGCACCGCGGTGACCAGGGGATATCTCTTCCAATCGGGCCGGTAGTGGCCCAGCCAGCTGTCCGCGAAGTTGGGTGACGCGTCGGGATGGCACTGGCGACAGGTCTGGAGGAGGTTGGCCTTGTATTCCTCCGTACCCACTTCTTCCGGCCGCATGATCTTGTGCGCGCCGTGGCAGTCAATGCACACGGCCTTGTTGGTCCCCTGGCCCGGTGCGGTCTTCTGAAAGACCAGGACTGTGGTGCCGTGGAAGTCGCCCACATAGGTGTCGAAGACGTCGGTGGAGATGCCGTACTTGGCCATGAGGGCTTTATCCCCGTGGCATTTGCCGCAGAGGTTGGGGGACTTCACCCGGAAGGCCAAGGTCCGCGGGTCCTCAATGGTGTGCGCGGGGTGACAGTCGGGGCAGCCGGGCACATCCTCGTTGCCCTCCAGCAGGTCCCGTCCGTGGACGCTTTGGAGGTATGCCTCGTAGATGGTGCTGTGGCAGGTCTTGCACATCTCCACCGCGCGGATGCGGGGCACCTCGGGGTGTTTCTCCCGGTTGATCCAGCGCACGTTGTGGGCCCCGTGGCAGTCCACGCAGGTGGCTGCCTCCAGCTTGCCCGAGGCCAGCAACCGCGCGTGGACGCTGTCCACCCGCTTCAGGGCTTCCTCCTCGTGGCAGTTGGCACAGGTCTGACTGTAGTAGATCTGCAATTCCCGGTACGTGCGGACCGGCAACGTTCCGTGGGGGTATCCCACGATGTCCGTGTGACAGTCTTGGCAGTGGATTTCCTGTTCCGTGGTCTGGCCGTGGGCGGAGAAGTGGAGGACGGCCGAGTCCACGGTGATGGGGAGGATCTCCCCGGAAGGCAGGACCATGTCAATGCCCACCCGCTCGTGGCAGGTGAGGCAGACCCAGTCGGGCACGGTGGGGCCGCTGTCGGCCCGGACGGGCGGGGTGCCCAGGAGAAGCCCGATCCAGAGGAGGACCAGGAGCGCGGCCCTTCGCGGCCGTCGCCAGCTCCGCCAAAGGGACATGTGTGCGAACCCGTGTGTTCTCATGGCCCCACCTCCTCCACCGGCTCGGGGATGTCGGTGACAATGACCGCCCGGTTGGCATCCCGTTCCGCGGGGGCCACATCCTCCTCGGTGAGGAAGAGTTCACGTTGGCCGTGGCACGCGTTGCAGGAGGCGTTCTGCGGCGTTTGACGGCGGGTGTTGTGGGGTGTGGTGTATTTCCACGTGGGCTCGTTGTCGAAGTCCGGCAACAGGTTTTCCCCGTAGTAGCCGAAGAGGTCGTGGGTGGCCGGTGCGTGGCGCAGGAGCACGTAATCCCACGGCCGGTCCTCACTCTTCAACGGGTTCCGTCCGATCTTGAACGTCAACTGGGAGGGGTCGGTGGCGAAGTAGGGGATGCCTTTCTCATCCCGGCCGGTGTGACAGTTGAAGCAGGATTTGTACGCGCCGGCCGCATGGCACACCTGACAGGCCAGTCCTTTCAGGTGGGTCTCGTCGTGCTGTTCGATCCCGTCCCCGGGGCGCACATCTTCGTGGCATCCGGCCTGAGTGCAGGAGGGCTGGGGTTTGCCCGTGTACCGGGTGCCGTGGACCCCCGCGTGGTACTCTTCCACGGTGTGACATTTGGTGCAGGGCATACCCTGCTTTTCCCAGTGAACACTGGCAGGGATGCCCTCGTGTGCGCCTTTGTACTCGTCTAGGACTCGCGCGCTGTGGCATCCACCGCAGGTGATGAACACGGACGCGACGCGCTTGACCTTGTGTCCTTTGATCAGCCCTCCGTCCAGCGCGGCCGGCCGGCTAATGTGACAGTCACCGCAGTCCGCGTGACATTTGGTGCAGTGCGTGGTGTAGGCGACCACCAGTTTGGGGTTGGTGAAGTCCGCTCCTCGCCGCTTGAGGACGGTCTGATACCCCCACAGCATCCGGTGCAGCCCATCCCGGGTCTGTTCCACGATCCCCACATGGCATGTGCCACACGCGCGTTCGGGCTCGTTGCCGGCTTTGGGCAGGAGCCCTTTGTGGGCTTCCTTTTTATCGTCCGTGTTGGGTGTGCCGCCGTGACAGGCAATGCACCCGGGCTTGGCGTGCACGTCATCCAGGAATTTGGGGTCCACCAGGACCTTTTGCCATACCTCCAACGGAGGCAATTCGCCCGCTCAACCCTCGCCCGCGGCTTTTTCCGATTTGACCTTCTGGGGCTCCTCGGCCAGTTCCTTGAGCTTGGCCTTGTCTGTGTGACACGTCACACAGTTGTCGGACGGGGGATACGGGGTGGCCGTTGGGGTGAGATCGGGAGCCTGGGGCACCGGCGCGCGGAGAGTCTCCCCCCAAGTGGTTTGAGCCTGCACTTGGACCGGGACATGGGGCTTGGCCGCCCGATCCGAGGGTCCCGCGACCCCCGGTTGGGCCAGGAGCCAGAAGGCCACGGCCACGAGGAGGAGGCCTATCACCACACCACTCCACACGTGAACCCATCGCATTCGCTTCATCATCCCACTCCTCATCATCGTGTTGCGGGGGAGGCCGGCATGCCGACCTCCCCCGTGAGCCTCTTATTTCTCCACCGGGTAGTCGTGGGCGTGTTTTTCGGGGTTGAAGCGTTTGACGAAGACGTTGGGGTCCTTGGTCCAGGAGCTCATGCCGAAGAGGAGGGCCTTGGCCTTGTAGCCCAGGTCGTTGAGGAGTCCGACGACCTGGGATGCGGCCTGCCCGGTGTAGCAGACGACGACGATGTCCTTGTCGGGGTCGAGCTTGGTCAGCATTTCTGGGGTGATGAGCTCCTTGGGGTTGGCCCAGAGGGCGCCCGGGATGTGTCCTTTGTCGTAGTGTTCCTTGGCCCGGACGGAGATGATGATGGGGTCGTTATCCGGGTCGCCGTCGTTGAGGTTGGCGA
>JAADDB010000128.1 GCA_013154135.1 Chloroflexota bacterium | reverse complement strand
GAGCTAACGCTTGTATGGCTTCTGCCAGGGTGTCGATCTGTAAGGGCATGGTGGGTTGGGTATTGGGTCTCGAGTCTGGGATCTCCGATGTTGGTCAGTGGACGGACAACAGTCACACTCGCTCCATTATACTCCAACCATGGGCTGGGTGAAAGTGGCTTCCTCGACGCCGGCCACATGGAACGCTCTTTTGGTGCGGAGTAATGAGTAACGATTGACGATTAACGATTAAGGGGGTTGGCTGGAGGGCGAGGTCGGCCGGGATGGGGGAAGAGCCTAACGCATAACGAGTAACGAGTAAGAGGGGCGGAAAACCATCATGGGCCGGGTGCGGCGATTCTCGGCCGGTCATGCGTCCATATAGAGCCCCCGAAGGGGGCTTCTCCCCATTTAGCCCGGGGGTTCAGCCCCGGGCGGACGTCTTAATCGTCAATCGTTACTCGTTAGCCTCTCCACCCCGTGCCCGCACAATCCCCTTGGCCCCCAAGGGTTCAGCCCCGGGCGGGCATGACCCCATGACGTGAACCCCCACCGCGCATCCCAATGTAACCAATGTCCTCCTCTTGTCGTCCTATCCACGCCACCAATGAGGTGGGAGACAAAAACGACGACATCGAAGGAGGTTGTTTCTATCATGAACATGTGGAAAAAAGCAGTCCTGATGATAGCCGTCATGATGTTAGGCTTCACCACATTGCTGGGAGTACCAACCGTTGTTCGGGCGGACACAGGCCCCGATTGGACAGCCGTCCAGAACGACGCCAACGGAATTTACTGGCAAGCCCAGGCCATCCAAACATGGGCCGCCCAAGTGAGGGCCGAGGCCATGGCCATCCTGGGGACCAACCAGAACCCGGAAGTCATCGCCCTGGCATCGCAGATCGTGGCCTTGGCCTCCCAGACGGAACGGGACGCCGCGAACACCCAGGCAACGGCCCGCTACATCATCGCCCAAACCAACGCCCGGGTCGACGGCTCCGAAGTCACCACCCTGGCCCTGGCTCGGGACATCGGCATCATGGCCGACCGCATCGGCGTCATGGCGGACCGGATCCTCTGGACCGAACTCCAGATCGGCGTCATGGCCGACCGCATCGTGGAAAGCGAGTACCTGATCAGCTACAGCACTTTGTTCCTCTCCCGCCAGATCAAAGGCACAACGGACCAAATGATCGTCAAAACCTATGAAATGCAAGGAACAGTGGCCCATATGCAAAGTGTGCTCCGGTAAGTATAATGAGAGGCGTCCTGCCCACGGGCGGGACGCCTTCTCACATCTCACAGGAGAGAACGCATCATGGGCACATCGGAACGTGACTTCGTGGAACGCTTAAAAGCAGGCGATCCCTCGGCATATGAAGAACTCATCGAAAACTACGCGGACATGGTATACCGGGTCACCTACCGCATCCTCCAAGACCCGCAGGACGCGGAGGATGCCATGCAGGAGACCTTTCTCACCGTCTACCGCCGCATCCCCACCTTCCGTGGGGATGCCAAATTCTCCACCTGGCTATACCGGATCGCGACCAACACCGCACTAGACCTCATCCGGACACGACAGCGCAAACAGGGACAAGACATCGTCTGGGATGAAAGCGAGGAAGAGGGGGTTCCCCTTCCCGATGAGATAACCCCCCTGCCCGAGGAACTCCTCCTCCGGCAGGAGGTCATGGAACTGATCGAGGAAGGCATTGCCGCCCTCTCCCCCAAATTGCGGACCGCGTTTGTTCTGTATGAGTTGGAAGGCCTTCCCATGAAGGAAATCGCCTCGATCCTGGGAATCTCGGAAAACGCGACCAAGGTACGGGTGCACCGGGCTCGGGCACAACTTCAGAAGTTCTTGGCTGAACGACTGCAGGAGGTGGCACAATGAAACTGCACCAGCAATTGATGGCCCAACTGTTCGACTATGTGGACGGTCTTCTGGGGGAGGAAGAGCGTCAGCGATTGGAAGCCCTGCTCGCGGATTGTGAGGAATGCCGGCGGGTGGTGGAAAGCTTGCGGCGGCTGCGGGAGAAGACCACAACGGTCCGTCCCCCCTCCCTGACCCCGGAAGCCAAATTGCGCCTGTACGAACGGCTGAATGAGGAACGAGCCAAGCGAGGGGAACCCCTGCTCCGCATCCCCCAAACCCTGCTGGACGAAGTCGCGGCCCGGGCCAAAGCCGCGACCGAAGCGGCCAAAGATGTGGCCCAGGAAACAGCCAAGGCCGCCAAGGACGTCTCCCTGGCCAGTGCAGAAACGGCCAAGACCATGGGCAAGGGAATGACCCGGGTGACCAAGAAAACGGGGGAAGTGGCCCTCACCGCGGCCGAAAGCGCGGCCGACGTGGCCAAGGAGATGGGGAAGACCGCCGTGGATGTGGGGCGCATTTCCACGGTGGAAAGCGCGCAAGTCATCAATCAGGGGTTCAAGGGGCCGTTTCGGGCCATGACCGTGCCCGTACGTCTCTCCCTCAAAGGGGTGAAGGCGGGCACGCGCATGATGACCGGTGGCGCCAAAACCGTGACCACCAGCATGAAAGGCGCGGCCAAAGTCATGCAAAAAGGCGTGGAGGCCTCCGTCTCCGGAGCCCTGGAAGGCGCAAAAGTCTCCAAGGCCGCGGCCCACACCTCCCGGAAAATGGCCGAAGCAGGCGCGGGCGTTCTCAAATCCGCCATCAAAGGTGCGCGCAAAGTCGTCACCGGTGAAACCGAGGAGGAACAAGGATAACGTGCACATTCCCGGCCCCCTCCTCCCTGCCACCTTCATCCGTCGGGACAACCGGTTCCGGGCGACTGTGGAGCTCAACCGCGAACCGGTGGCCGTGCACGTCCCCAACTCGGGGCGCTTACACGAACTCTTCGTCCCCGGCCGGAAGGTACTCATCCGGCCGGTGGACAAGCCCCATCGCAAGACCCGGTACGACCTGGTCATGGTGTGGGCGGACGGGGTTCTCGTGTCCCTCGATTCCCGTCTTCCGGGTCCTCTCCTCGCGGAAGCGGTGCGGGCCGGTCGCCTGGCCGAATTCGCAGGGTACCACACAGTCCGGGAAGAGGTGCCCCTGGGCCACAGTCGCATTGACGTGCTTCTGGAAGGGGAACCCGGCCAATGCTGGATAGAAGCCAAATCGGTCACTTTGGTGGAAGAGGGCACTGCCTACTTCCCCGACGCGGTGACCGCACGGGGCAAACGTCACGTGGAGGAGCTGGCCGCGGCCCTGGAGCAAGGAGTATGTGCGGCCATCATCTTCGTGGTCCAGCGGGAAGATGCGGAACGCTTTCGGCCGCACGACGCTTCGGATCCGGCCTTTGGCCGGGCATTGCGCTTGGCCGCGGAGCAAGGGGTGAAAGTACGCGCGTACCGGTGCCGAGTTCAACCCGATGAAATTCAGATCGACAGGGAAATCCCTGTCATCTTGGATGAGGAGTAACGAGGAACGACTTCGCGGGGAAAGACTCCGCAAGAGTTTGACCGGGGACGGTTTCCCTCGAGGAGGTTCTCACATCCTCTGTTCATGACCCCCAACCGACCGGCGAAAACCGGCCGGTTGGGGGTATCCATCCAAAGGAATACGTCCGGCGATTAGCCTTCCTCTTCCGACTCGCCGGGCACCACGTCGAAGACGAATTCCCCATCTCGGAAATCCACCACCACGTGGTCGCCGTCGCGCACTTCGCCGGACAGGATCTTCAGGGCCAACGGATCCTGGATGCGCCGCTGGATGACTCGCTTCAACGGTCGAGCACCGTACACCGGATCGTAGCCCTCTTCCACCAGTTGCCGCTTGGCCGCTTCCGTGAGCTCGATGGTGATCTTGCGCTCCTCCAGGAGCTTGCGCAGCTGCCGCAGCTGGATGTCGATGATCTCCATCAAGTGCTCGAAGGTGAGCGGCTGGAAGACGATGATCTCGTCAATCCGGTTCAGGAACTCGGGCCGGAAGGACTGACGCAGTTCCATCAACGCCTGGTCCTTGGCCTTTTCGAACAGATCCCGGAACGTCTCCTCGGGCACGTCCGTGGGCAGGCTGGCCAGGTACTGGCTGCCGATGTTGCTGGTCATGATGATGACCGTGTTGCGGAAGTCCACCGTCCGGCCCTGTCCATCGGTCAGGCGCCCGTCATCCAACACCTGGAGCAACACGTTGAAGACCTCGGGATGGGCCTTCTCGATCTCATCGAAGAGCACCACGCTGTAGGGCCGACGACGTACCGCCTCGGTCAGCTGGCCGCCCTCCTCGTAGCCCACGTAGCCCGGGGGCGCACCGATAAGTCGGCTCACCGTGTGCCGCTCCTGGTATTCGCTCATGTCAATGCGGATCATGTTCCGCTCATCGTCGAAGAGGAACTCCGCGAGGGCCCGGGCCAACTCCGTCTTGCCCACACCGGTCGGGCCCATGAAGATGAAGGAGCCAATGGGCCGATTCGGGTCCTGCAAGCCCGCGCGAGCCCGTCGGACCGCGTTGGCCACCGCGCGGATGGCCTCGTCCTGGCCGACGACCCGTTGGCGCAGGCGCTCTTCCATCTTCAGGAGCTTCTCCCGTTCGCCTTCCAACAGCTTGGACACGGGGATACCGGTCCACTCGCTGACGATCTTGGCGATGTCCTCCGCGTCCACCTCCTCTTTGAGGAGTGCGCCGTCCTTCTGCAGCTCCTTGAGCCGGAGTTCCGCTTCCTTCAGCTTCTCCTCCAGCTCGCGGAGCACACCGTACTTCAGCCGAGCCGCCTCTTCCAGGTTCGCCTCTCGCTCCGCCTGTTCAATGCGGATGCGCACCTTCTCGATTTCTTCCTTGAGCCGGCGGATCTCCTGGATGGCCGCGCGTTCCGCTTCCCAACGGGCCGCGAGTTCTGCCCGCTTCTCCCGCAAGTTGGCCAGTTCTTCCTCGATCTTCTTCAGCCGTTCCTTTGCCGCGGGGTCCTTTTCCTTCTTCAGCGCTTCCCGCTCGATCTCCAACTGCATGATCTGGCGGTCCAGGTTATCCAATTCCTCCGGCTTGGAGTCGATTTGCATGCGCAGCCGGGCCGCGGCCTCGTCGATCAGGTCGATGGCCTTGTCCGGCAGTTTACGGTCGGTGATGTAACGATGGCTCAAGGTCGCCGCGGCGATGACCGCGCTATCCGTGATGCGCACACCGTGGTGGACTTCGTAACGCTCCTTCAGCCCGCGCAGGATGCTGATGGTGTCCTCCACGCTGGGCTCATCCACGTACACCGGCTGGAAGCGGCGTTCCAGGGCCGCGTCCTTCTCAATGTACTTGCGGTATTCGTCCACTGTGGTCGCGCCGATGGTGCGCAGTTCCCCGCGAGCGAGCATGGGCTTGAGCATGTTGCTCGCGTCCATCGCGCCTTCGGCCGCGCCCGCGCCGACGACCGTGTGCAGCTCGTCGATGAAGAGGATGATCTTCCCTTCCGACTCCGCAATCTCCTTCAGCACGGCCTTGAGGCGCTCCTCAAACTCGCCCCGATACTTGGCCCCCGCGATGAGCGCACCCATGTCCAGCTGGATGATGCGCTTGTCCCGCAGGCCTTCGGGCACGTCGCCCTTGACAATGCGCTGGGCCAGCCCTTCCACAATGGCCGTCTTCCCCACACCGGGGTCACCGATGAGCACCGGGTTGTTCTTGGTGCGGCGCTGCAGGATCTGCATGACCCGCCGGATCTCCCGGTCCCGACCGATGACCGGGTCCAATTTCCCCTGGCGGGCCAGTTCGGTGAGGTCACGGCCGTACTTGGCCAGGGCCTCGTACTGGGCCTCCGGGTTGGGAGAGGTCACCCGCTGGCTGCCCCGAATGCTGGCCAGGGCCTGGATGATCGCGTTGTAGTCAATGCCATGACGGGCCAGCAGTTGCTGGATGGGGCCGGCCTGCGGCTGGGCCATGGCCAGGAGCAGGTGCTCGGTGGAGACGTATTCGTCCTTCATGGACGAGGCGATGTTCTCCGCCTCCTGCAGGATCTTGACCAGGGCCTGGCTCATGCCCACCTGTGCGGTCGCGCCGTACGCGCGCGGCTTCCGGGCCAGTTCATTCTCCACATCCTGGAGCACCAGTTGAGGATCCACGCCGATGCGGCGCAGAATGCTCGGAACCACCCCTCCCTCCTGGGTAATGAGGGCTTTCAACAGGTGTTCCGGGTCAATTTGGGGATGGTTATATTCCTGGGCCAGATGTTGGGCCTCCAATAATGCCTCTTGCGCTTTTTGTGTGAATTTATCCAGTCTCATGATTTTTCCTCCCGATCTCTGTGTTCCTGGACTTTGGACAGACGGCTCTGACGAACCAAACTCCGTGACACTTGAACAAACCGCGGTGGCGGTTATGATCTCGCTTATTCCACTCTCACTTTACGCCATCATCATTAGGCTGATGCAAGAGAAAGATTAGAGGGATGTTAGAGGTGGATGGCGCTGAGGCCTGGATATGCGAGTGTCATGTTCCCTCCCTCCGACCACCTTTTTACGCGTGCCAACGTCGATTTGTTCAAAACGCTCTTCTCCTCCAGCCGAGCCTCCTTTACTTGTTTCTCGCTGATAGACGGATAAAACTCAGTAGTACCTCGGCGGCGGACGGGGCCAGGGTCTAACGAGTAACGATTAACGATTAACGATTAAGAAGGGCACATGACCGGCCGAGAATCGCCACAAACGGACTGCTATAGGCGGCCCAATACATTGGCCCGTTGCACAGGAAGCACCCCTGCAGGGCGCGAGGTGGGCCCCAGCCGACGCATTCACCGCGGTTCTTAGTCGCATCTTGGCGGCGGACGGGTCCGCACCTCGGCAGGGTGCCAACGTTCTCGCCCCGTGCCAAGGGAGAGTTTTGCGTGGGTGGGCGGCGGGCTT
>JAADDB010000061.1 GCA_013154135.1 Chloroflexota bacterium | reverse complement strand
GTTTTGTGTGGGTGGTGGGCGGGCTTCGCCCGCCCACCACCCACACAAAACTCTCTCTATGCACGGGGCGAGAACGAGGGCGTCCCGCCAAGGAGCGGACCCGTCCGCCGCCAAGATGCGACTGGAAACGACGGGGAACACGTCGGCCACCCGCCCGCCTCGCGCCCCGCAGGCGCGCTTCCCGTTCAGCAGACCAACGGGAACTTTCTCGCCAGCCCGGCATCGAAGGGCCTTTCCGGCATTCAGCCCCTTAATCGTTAATCGTCAATCGTTACTCCTTATTCCCTCCGTCAATCAGGTCCACCGGCCTGAGACGGTGGCCTTTTTTCGCGCACGGCTACTCCGTGTATAATGGTATCCGAGACCGGGAACCACCCTTTTCCGGTCTGATCACCCAGGCTCAACAGACCAGGAGGTTGTCGGTGAAGGTCGCCAGATGGATTGTAGCCGTGACAACCGGGGTGCTTCTCCTGACCCTGGTCCTCATGCCCCCCGAACGACACCTGGGACGACTGCTCTCCCTGATTTACCTGCACGGCGCGCTCATCCGCTCGGGCGCCCTCCTCTTCTTCCTCAGCGCCTTGGCCAGCATTTGGGCCTTCTTCACCGACAAGGAGGAAGCGTGGCAGTGGGTCGTGGCCCTTTTCATCAGCGCCTGGTTGACATGGGTCCTCGGTTTCATCATCAGCTTTTACCCTTCCTATGTCACCTGGGGTGCCCCCATCGTCTGGGCGGAACCCCGAACCCGCATGGTCGTCAACGTGGCCCTCATCGCTGCCCTCTTCTTCACCTTGGCTTACTGGCTACACGACCGACGCTGGTGGGGGATTGTGGCTTTGCTCATCGGAGGCGCCCTCCCCATCCTTCTCTGGCGCACCGGCGTCATCCGACACCCTCTCAACCCCGTGGGGACATCCCCCTCCACCGCACTCCGTGTGGCCTACACATGCGTTCTCATCAGCACCTTCATCCTGGGATTGACTTTGGCCTATTACCTGAAACACCACTTCCATACTTTGCTCCGTGGGGAGGATAGAAGACCATGACCAAAATCGTTTCGGTCGAGTTGATGCGCGAGCTGGAACGCCAAACAGACGCGAGGGGACACAGCTATCGCGCGATGATGGAGGAAGCCGGCCGCAGTGTCGCGGAAGCCGTACTCCAGAACTGGATCGGGCAAGATCTGCACGTGCTCACCCTTGTGGGCCCCGGCAACAACGGCGGCGATGGCTTGGTCGCTTCCCGCTACCTGGCCCAAGCCGGCGCGACGGTTACCGTGTACGTGTGGAAGCGCAAGCAGGTGGAGGAAGACCTGGTGCAAGATGCCCCCCTCACCATCCTCCACCACGCACACGACCCCCAATTGACGGCCCTGCGCGCGGCCCTTTCCCAGGCCAACATTGTCCTGGACGCGCTTCTGGGCACGGGCGCGAACCGTCCTATCACCTCTCCCCTGGCGGATATCCTGGAAGCGGTGAAGGCAGAAAAGATCAGCCGCAACAAACGCCCTCGTCCCCTGCTCCTGGATCCCCATCTGCGCACCCCCATCGAAAAGGAACCCCTGACCGTGGTCGCGGTGGACTGTCCCAGCGGCTTGAACAACGACACGGGGGAAGTGGACCCCCACACTGTTCCGGCGGAGATGACGGTCACCTTTGCCTTCCCCAAGGTGGGGCAACTGCGCTTCCCCGGGGCTGCCACAGTGGGCGAGCTCCTCATCGCGGATATCGGCATTGAGGAGCCGGAGGATCCCACCCTGCCGGAGCTCATCACCGCGGATTGGGTGGCCGAACGGTTGCCCGAGCGGCCTCCCAACGCGCACAAAGGAACGTTCGGCAAGGCGTTGCTGGTAGCCGGATCGGTGAACTACACGGGCGCGGCCTGGCTCGCCGGGGCCGCAGCCACCCACTCGGGCACGGGACTCGTCACCCTGGCCGTTCCTCGCCCCCTCCAAAGCACGTTGGCCGCCACGCTCCACGAGACCACATGGCTTCTCCTCCCCCATGATCTGGGGGTCATCGACGCAAGCGCGGTGACAACGGTGAGAGAGCAGGTTGGGAATTACAACGCGCTCCTGGTGGGGCCGGGGTTAACACGGGAGAAGACAACGGTGGAGTTCGTCATCCAACTCCTCGCTCCCGGCCTGTTGGCCCAAAAAACGCCCAGTTTCGTCCCCCCAGAAGGGAACTCCCACCCCCGAGGCTCCCTGGGCTTTCTCCCCACCTCCTCCTCTCCGGAAGAGGAGACGCGCCCAAGCCCGAGGGAGCTCCCACGCCTGGTGGTGGACGCGGACGCGCTCAACGCGCTCGCCCAGTTTGAGGACTGGGCTCAACACGTGGTCCGAGGCGCGGTCTTCACGCCCCACCCCGGCGAAATGGCCCGCCTGTGCGGTCTGACGACCAAGGAGGTGCAAGCCCGCCGCTGGGAGCTTGCCCGGGAGAAGGCCCGGGCATGGGGCGAGGTGATCCTCCTCAAAGGAGCCCATACGGTCATCGCCGCGCCGGACGGTCGGCTGGCGGTGTTGCCCTTCGCGAACCCGGCCCTGGCCACAGCAGGAAGCGGTGATGTGCTGGCCGGGATCATTGTTGGCTTGCTCGCTCAAGGGCTGGAGCCCTTCGAGGCCGCGGTGTGCGGTGGCTTTATCCACGGGATGGCCGGTGAGTATGCCCGCTCGACCATTGGAGACGCGGGCGTCGTTGCGGGCGATCTGATCCCCCATATCGCTGAGGTGATAGACGATTTACGCGATGCGTTGCCTTGAGGTATGCTTGGAGGTGCTGGATAACCAAAACAGCCGAGGACACGGCCTTTGGTGATCCTCTGTAGAGCTATTATTTCTTGGGTGAACATGCTGGGGCTTTGGATAAGTGACTTTTATTCCGCCACGGGCCGACCTGTTTCTCGCGTTTGTCCAAAGCCCGACCGTAATTTTGCACTTCTGATGGACTGTCATATCGCTCAGTTTGCACTCATACAACCGGGGGAGGTCTCATGATGAATTCTGCGAAGAGTGACGCGGCCTGGCCGGGTGTGGATGTTTTCGCCAAAGTCCACACTTTCACGGACGCGAAGGAAGCCATGCGCGGGGGATATTATCCGTACTTCATCCCCCTGGACGAGAACGAGGGCACCGAAGTGGTCTACAAAGGCCACCGACTGATCATGTGCGGTTCCAACAATTACTTGGGGTTAACAACCCACCCGAAGGTGCGAGAGGCAGCCATAGAGGCCATCCGGAAATACGGCACGTCGAACACGGGGTCTCGATTCCTCAACGGGAATTTGCGGCTTCACCAGGAATTGGAAGAGGAATTGGCGGATTTCGTGGGCAAGGAAGCAGCCCTGGTCTTCAGCACCGGGTATCAGACGAATTTGGGCACGATCCAAGCGCTGGTGGGCCGTAAGGACCAGGTAATCCTGGATAGGGATGACCACGCGAGCATTGTGGACGGCGCAATCCTCTCCCAAGGTCGAATCCTCCGCTTCAAGCACAATGACTTGGAAGACCTGGAGCGGGTTCTCCAGCAGGCCGATCCCAACCGGGGCCGATTGGTGGTGGTGGACGGGGTGTACAGCATGGGCGGCGATATTGCCCCTCTTCCCCAGATGGTGGAAATTTGCCACAAGTACGGCGCCCGTCTCATGGTGGACGACGCCCATAGCATGGGCGTCCTAGGGCCCCAGGGAAACGGCACGGCCGCGCACTTCGGGGTGACGGACCAGGTGGATTTGATCATGAGCACGTTCAGCAAATCGTTCGCCTCCCTGGGCGGCTTCATCGCGGGCGATTATGATGTGATCCACTATGTCCAACACTTTGCCCGTGCGCTCATCTTCAGCGCAAGCATCCCCGCGGCGAATTTGGCCGCGGCTCGCGCGGCTCTCCAAATCATCAAGGAGGAACCCGAACGCCGGGAACGCCTTTGGCAAATCGCCCGCCGGATGAAACGGGAGTTGAGCGCCATGGGATACGACACGGGCCAGAGCGAAACGCCCATTATCCCCATCATCATCGGCGATGAGTTGCGCACGGTGTTTGTTTGGAAGCGCCTCTTCGACGAGGGAGTGTTCGTCAACCCCGTGCTCCCCCCCGGCGTGCCGCCCAACAAGTCCCTGCTCCGCACGTCCTATATGGCCACACACACGGATGAGCAGTTGGACCGGGTCTTGGAGGCATTTTACAAAGTCGGCAAGGAGACAGGTTTGATCCCATGAAAGCATTGGTCACCGGAGCTACCGGTTTGGTCGGAGCAAATGTGGTGGAGGCGTTGAACCAGACGGGATGGGATGTCCGCATCCTGCGACGCACCACGTCCCGCCTGGACGCGCTGGAGGGGTTGTCGTTCGAGGAGGCGGTGGGCGATATCCTGGATGAGGAGAGTCTGAAGGCCGCGATGGCCGGGGTGGATGTGGTGTTCCATGTGGCAGGCGCCGCGGATCACTGGCGCTCCGGCCCCGAACGCTTGTACCGGATTAACGTGGAGGGAACACGCCACGTGGTTTCCGCGGCTCTCCACACAGGCGTCCAACGACTTGTGTATACCAGCTCCCTCGCGGCCATCGGCCCCGCTCCCGATCCCGCTCACCCGGTGGACGAAAGCCAGGTATTCACGTGGCCCCCGGAGAAGTTCCCCTATGGCCACAGTAAGTGGCTGGGAGAACAGGAGGTCCATAAGGGGATTCAGGCAGGCTTGGACGCGGTGATTGTGAACCCCAGTATTGTGATAGGTCCCCGCGATGTGCATCTGACCACGGGAAGTCTTTTCCGCAGTATGCGGAAGGGATTGCCTGTGGTGCCCCGGGGAGGCTCGGGTGTGGTGGATGCCCGGGATGTGGGCCGTGGTCATGTGCTGGCCGCGCAACGAGGACGTACAGGGGAACGGTATATCCTCAACGCGGAGAATCTCACTCACATGGAGCTGGCCCGCTTGATCGCTCAGGAGCTGGGTGTGCGCCCCCCCTTGCTGGAGTTGCCCCAGTGGAGTGTGACCCCTGTGGCCGCTCTTCTGGATGGTCTGCGGGCCCTGGGGATACGACTGCCCGCGCGAGGGGATACGATCCGCCTGGGCGCATACTGGTTCTACGCGGATAACCGCAAGTCCCGGGAGGAGTTGGGGCTCACGTATGGCCCCATCCCTGTCGCGATTGCCGACGCGATCGCCTGGCTCCGGGCCCGTGGGTTGCTGGGGTAAAGGGGGGAATGGGGAACGACTAACGAGTAACGAGTAAACTGAATTCTATCGGTCCATAGACCGAATACTCTCACCAACGGAGGCTTGTTATGTACGATCCACGAATCCAACAAATCGCCCAAGTGCTGGTTCGCTATTCCCTGGACGTGCAACCCGGATGGAATGTGCTCATCCGCTCCTTCCCCGCGGCAGAACCCCTGGTGAGAGAGGTGTACCGGGAAGTCCTGCGCGCGGGCGGACATCCGACCATCACTCTGGGTTTGAACGACGCGGAGGAGATTTTCTACAAAGAGGCTAATGAAGCCCAACTCCGCCATGAACCCCCATTGTCCAGGTGGGTCGCAGAACACTTCGACGGTGTGGTCACCATCTTGGCGGAGACAAACACAAAACAGCTCATGCATGTGGATCCGCGAAAGATCTCCATCCACCGGCAAGCCACCGGCAATATTATGCGCGTCTTTCTGGAACGCGCGGCCCGCGGAGAACTCCATTGGGTGCTCACTCTCTTCCCCACCAATGCCTACGCGCAGGACGCGGACATGTCTTTCCACGAATTCACGGAATTCGTCTTCAACGCCTCCCTTCCCGACCCGTCCGATCCCATCGGCTATTGGCAACGGGTCAGCGCTTACCAAGCCCGGGTGGTGAAATGGCTCTCCCAGAAAGACGAGATTCATGTGGTGGCCCCCGGTACCGACCTCCGCTTGCGCGTGGGTGGACGCACGTGGATCAGCGCGGACGGCCGCAATAACTTCCCCGACGGCGAGGTCTTCACGGCCCCTATTGAGGATTCGGTTGAAGGCCATATCACGTTTTCCTTCCCGGCCATCTATAACAGCCGGGAGGTGGAGGGGGTTCAGTTGTGGTTCGAAAAGGGCGAAGTGGTGAAAGCCACCGCGGAAAAGGGGGAAGATTTCCTCCTGCAAATGCTGAACACGGACGATGGGGCCCGACGCGTGGGCGAATTCGCCATCGGCCTCAACCGGGGCATCCAGACGTTCACGAAGAACATCCTCTTTGACGAGAAGATCCACGGCACCATCCACATGGCGTTGGGGAAGGCATACCCCGAGTGCGGAGGGAAGAATCAGTCCGCGATCCATTGGGACATGATCTGCGATCTGCGCCAAGGGGGACGGATGTACGCGGATGGGGAGCTGTTCTACGAGAACGGGGAGTTCACCGTTGAGGAGCTGCGAGAATGACGCGAGGCCGAGGGCAGGGCCTTGTAGCCCTGCCCTCGTTTGTCGTTCAGGCCGATTTCAGAATTCCTTGGGCTTAAAACCGGGACTGTTCAGCACTTCCATGGCTTCTTCCCCAAAGCCCAGGGCAATTAATCCTTTTCGCTCCGCGTATTTCGCCACTTCCTCCGGCATGTACAAGGTGGCAATGGCGCCGATGAACCGTTTGTCCTCATACTCAGGGAAGAAAGCCCGCACCTCCCGCATGATCTTCTCAAAGTCGTCTACATCTGTGCTGCGCAGCTTGCTCTTTGTCTCGTTCACCAACACATAGCCATTGCACACCACGACTACGTCAAACTCTTTGACACGCCCAGGATCGCGATGATGTCGTCTCTGGACTCGTACAGCCTTGAACTCTATCTCCTCGGGTGAACACCCGGTCACTTCCTGGAGCACACGAGGAATGCTGGGGGCCACCAGGTCCTCCGCCAAAGTCCCCATCTTGTTCGATAGCTCACCCCAGCGGCGGGCCATCTCACGGCGCTCTTGCTCTGCCCGCATTTGAATGGCTTGCATTTCGTCCTTGAACGCACGCATCTC
>JAADDB010000182.1 GCA_013154135.1 Chloroflexota bacterium | reverse complement strand
ACGGGTAGGCGGACATGACCGCACATCGCGGTTCACGAACGGTAAGGGCGCACGGCCGTGCGCCCCCCTTAATCGTCAATCGTTAATCGTTACTCATTACGTCTCGGACCCGTCCGCCGCCAAGGTGCGGCTGAAGCTTGTTCGCCGGCCAAGGGCTTTTGTCCAAACTCCAGGTACCTGATCCGCTACCAAAATGAGGAGTGTCTATGGAGATGGTGAAAGTAGTCGGCGTGGCGTTTAGGCCCGCCGGGAAGATATATTTCTTCGACCCCCAAGAGTACGAACTCAAAGAAGGGGACTACGTGATCGTGGAAACAAGCCGCGGCCGGGAAATGGGCACGGTCGTGTTTCCCCCCCATGAGGTGGAGGCAAAACACGTGCCGGAACCCCTGAAACCCGTCATCCGGCCGGCCACCGCGTGGGATCTGGCCAGCAAGGACCTGTGGGCCCACCGGGAAGCAGAAGCCAAGGAAATCTGCAAGGCCAAAATCAAGGAACATGGCCTGAAAATGAAGCTCGTCAAGTGCGAGTACAACTACGACGGGAGCCAACTCATCGTCTACTTCACCGCGGAAAAGCGCGTGGACTTCCGAGCCCTGGTGCGGGACCTGGCCAAAACCTTCCACACCCGCATTGAAATGCGGCAGATCGGGGATCGGGATGAAGCCAAGATGCTCTCCGGTTACGGCCGCTGCGGCCGGGAGCTCTGCTGCGCCAGCTGGATGCGGGATTTCAACCCCGTCTCCATCAAAATGGCCAAGTTGCAAAGCCTCCCCCTGAACCCGTCGGAAATCACCGGCGTCTGCGGCAAACTCCTCTGCTGCTTGGCCTATGAGCTGCGCACGTACGAGGAGGCCAAAGAGAAACTCCCCCGGGTGGGCAGTGTGGTCATGACCACATACGGCCGCGGCAAAGTGCTTCGGGTCAACGTGTTGAAGGAAACCGTGCTCGTCCGGTTGATTCGAGAGGACGGCGAAGAGGGGGACTTGGTGGAGTTAGGGCCAGACATGATCTACATGGATAATAAGGAGAAACCGCCGGCCAACTGCGAGGGATGCCCTCATCGGGCCGTGACCAATAAGGCGTAGGACCTCTCCTCCCCCCGGTAAACACCTCCTGCTCCCGAGAGGGAGAAACCACACATTGGCCGGGGCATGGCCCCGGCCAACCGAATAAATCCACCGTCACACCGACCGCCGATGGGCATCCACGCGGAAGCGCACGGCCGTGCGCTCCTGTCCGTTGATTTCCACCTCGGTGAAAGTGGGTACACAAGAGATGTCATACCCATCTTCGGCCAGGTAACCCCGCGCGATGGCAATCGCCTTCACTGCCTGGTTCACCGCACTGGCGCCAATGGCCTGCACTTCCGCGTGACCGTATTCCCGGATGACCCCGGCAATGGCGCCTGCCACCGCGGTGGAACGAGATGTGGATGAGACCTTGATGATGTTCACGCCGTTGCGGCTGGTCACATCACTCTTGGTTTTTAGTTCGGTTTGGGTCATGACCATCTCCCCGAAAGTTGAATGTACGGATAGCGCATACCTGATTGACCGACAAAATCCGGTAGTACCTGGGCGAGACTCTGACGTTCTCGCCTGCCCGCCAACCACCCTTCTCCAGGGAAGAAATCAACCGGCATCCTTACCCATCGTTCATGCTAAAGGGCAAGAACCTGGGCATGTCAGCCAATCAGAGCGTGTACATCCGGGTGAGTTCCCCCAGCTCCACCGGATGTACAGGAGACAACTTCCCTTCTTCATTCGAAGACGCCAACTCCCCACAAAAGTTACGGTCAAATCCGGGAAATTTCCCCAAATTTCCCCTGTTTCCCCGTATCCTTTTTCCCTTCCCGACGTCATCACATATGGGCTGAAAGACGTTTGTTACATCTTTTCAGCCCTTACCTTTTCGCAACGTTGAGGAGGACCGTATGGACACACATCGCCGAATCATCGCAGGGGTGCTCCACCCCCACCGGGGCCTCCCATTGGTGAGCATCCTACTTCTCATCCTGGCCAGCGTGCTGGTGCCTCACCTCCTGGCCAGCACACCCGAGCTTGCCCCCTCCGACCACCCGACATCTTCTCAGGCCCATTTGCTTTCGCCCACCTGCAACCAGCTCCTGGCCGACCCCTCCTTCGAGGAGAGGAACGACCAGGTATGGGAACGACCCATCACTGCCTATCGGGCCCAATACGTGCAACAGCCGGTCCACACGGGCTCCTGGGCCCTGCAGACGGGCATTGCGAACCCGCGGCACAACCGCTTTTCCTACTCCTCGGCCCAACAACGGTTCACCATCCCCGCGCAGGCCAAAAACGTGACCCTGCGCTTCTACCTGTACCGCACGTCCGGAGCCCAACCGCGGGGCCGCCTGCCCGAACACTGGGAAGAGGTGGACCCCCGGGAGATCCCCTTGGCTACAGATGCCCAATACGTCCTGCTCTTGGACGAACGCTTCCGCGTGGTGCGCACGTTGGTGTTCACCCTGGCCAAGCAGGATCCCCAATGGCGGGAGTTCACCTTTGACCTGAGCCGCTATGCCGGCCGTACGCTGTACATCCACTTCGAAACGTATAACGACGGTCGTGGGGGCGTCACGGCCCAATACGTGGACGATGTGACCGTGGAAGCGTGCACGCCCGTCAACCAGCACACGTACCTGGCCCATGTCATGCACCGATGGGAGTGGACAAACGTCACGCCCAGACCTACGCCGACCCCTTCGCCGACCCCGACACCCACGCCGACCCCTTCGCCCACCCCGACACCCACGCCATCGCCCACGCCCACGCCGACCCAACCGGCATCACCCTTGCCTACTCCCACCGCCACCCCGACCAGCTCGACATCCCCTCTGCCCACCCCGACACCGACAAATCCTGTATCGCCTTTGCCTACCCCCACCGCCACCCCGACAGCGGCCGGATAAGGGGGAAACCGGGGGTGTAGCTCGGCTACACCCCCGCCTTCATCTTCTTTGGACATGCTATGCCCTCGCCTTCGACGATCGCGCCCCTGTTTGACAACCCCTTGGCTCTGTGTATCCTTGGGGCGAGTAATCCGATCGACGGACAACGTACCTTAGCGGCGAACGGGTCCGCGCCTCCGCAGGGCTCCGACGCGAGACAGTTCTCTCCGGGCAATCATGACATCCAAAACAGACGAGGCACGATGAACAACTTACCGTACGATGCAATCATTTTCGACCTGGACGGCACCCTGCGCATGTCCGATCCCCGGTTCTTTGATGTGATACGGGACATCCTCCGCGAGGAAGGGATGGATGTGCCCTGGGAACAGTGGCGTCCCGTGGAAGCGTGGATCCACTATTATTGGGCGCGCAGCCCCGAAATCCAGGAGGATGTCCGAACCTACGGGGAGGAGCAACTCTGGCATCGCTTCCTCTACCGCCTCATCGAGCAGGTGGGGTATCCCGCGACCGACGCGCTCGCGGAGCGGGTGGCACGTGCGCTGGAGGAGACGTACCGGCCCCAATCCGTCCTCAAACCGGGGGTCCGGGAACTCCTGGAACACTTGCGCACTTTGCCCATCACCCTGGGCATCCTCTCCAACCGACGCGATCCCTTTGACGAGGAGGTGGACCAGCTGGGCATCCGGGATTACTTCCACTTCCTCCTCCATTCCGGCGCGCTGGGCGTGTGGAAGCCCGACCCGCGCATTTTTCGGGCCGCGCTGGAAATGGCCGGGGACGTCCCCCCCGAGCGCGCGCTCTACGTGGGGGATAACTACTACGCGGATGTGCGCGGGGCCCACGGGGTGGGCATGGACGCGCTCCTCATCGATGACCGGGGCATCTTCGACGTGGACGACGTGCCCATCATCCGGGATATCCGGGAAATTCTCGACTGGTTAGAGGAGAAGAGGAGGCAGGCTGATGGAGGAGAAACCCACCATCCGCTGGGATGATTTTGCCCGAGTGTCCATGCGGGTGGGACGGATTGTGCGGGTGGAAGATTTTCCCGAAGCGCGCAAGCCCGCGTACAAGCTGTGGGTGGACTTCGGCCCCTATGGGGTCAAGAAGAGTTCGGCCCAACTTCCCCGCTGGTACCCGGACAAGGAATCCCTGGTCGGGCGACTGGTCATCGCGGTGACCAACTTCCCGCCCAAACAGATCGGCCCATTCATGTCCGAAGTCCTCATCCTCGGCGCCATCCAGTCCGATGGCCGGGTGGTCTTGCTGGAACCGGACGGTCCATCCGAACTCGGAGCCCCGGTGGGATGAGGACGTTGTGGCCGCGGTGGTCCCCGCGGGCCCGTCACGCAAAACGTTCTTCGCAGGGAAGGAGCTACGATGTTTGAGCAGAGGAAACACGAGGGGGTCACCTACTTTGTCTTCAAAGAGCTGGAAGACCAGGGTGTGGCCCATGTGATAGGAACCCGCCAGGGAGGCGTGAGCCCCCCACCCTTCGACACCCTGAACGTGAGCCTCGCGGTAGAGGACACCCCCGAACGGGTCCGGGAAAACCGGGCCCGCCTGGCCCGCATCCTCCACCTGACCCCCGATGACCTGGTCCGGGTCCACCTGGTGCACGGCGCGCAAGCGGAAAAAGTCGGCCGCGAACACAAGGGCACGATGATTCGACACCGGGACGCGCTGATGACGGATGAGCCAGGCGTCCCCCTCTTCATGACCTTTGCCGACTGCATTCCCGTCATCATCTTCGACCCCATCCACCGGGCCGTGGCCCTTGTCCACGCGGGATGGCGGGGCACGGCCGCGGGCATTACCATGCGCACCATCGCCCAAATGCAACAGACCTATGGCAGCCGTCCGGAAGATCTTGTGGTGGCCCTGGGGCCGGGGATCGGGCGCTGTCACTATGAGGTGGGGATGGACGTTATTGAGGCGTTCGATGTGTTTGGACGAGGACCGGTGGTCTTCGAGAAGAAGGGACGACGCTACTTCCTGGACCTGGTGGAGACCAACGCGCAACAAGCAGCCATGATGCACGTCCCCACCGTCCTGAAGTCCGGCTACTGCACCGCGTGCCATCCCGACCTGTTCTTCTCCCACCGGGGCGAAAAGGGGAAAACCGGACGCTTTGGGGTCATCGTCATGCTGAGGGAACCCCAGCCATAACACGCTTCCCCGCCCCCCCTTTCCCCCAACAAAAAAACTCCCGCTCCACGTGGAGTGGGAGTTTTTAGGCAAGAATGGAAGGGGGATAGGTTGGGCTGCGATGGCGGGCACGATGAGCCTATCCCCCTCCGCCCCCCGACAAGAGGCCTCGAGTACTAGTATACCGGGGATCGGGGACATTATCTATAGGCCATATGGTCCAGTTTCGCGCGTAGATATCTATGGAAGCTATACACCGTGTCGTCCAATTTCGACGAGTCATCCAGTGGATCCTGTTAGCTCTTATCGGAGCTTTCTGGGCCCATACCCTGTGGTCCCAGCGGGACGCGCTGGCCCATTACCCCTGGCACATGGGATGGCCCTACCTGGCCGGTGCCGCGGGGCTTCTGATGGGCCAGATGCTCCTGCTGGCTACCGGGTGGTGGCGCATTTTGCACCTCCTCGGTGTCCCGCTCTCCTGGCGGACGGGGAGCGGGATGTGGCTGCGCGCGCAGATCGCACGCTATCTCCCCGGGGGGTTCTGGGATATCCTGGGACGGGGGTGGCTCGGTCGGGAGGTTCAGGTACCCTTGTACGCGATTTCCTCGGGGGCCCTCCTGGAGATCCTCCTGCAACTCCTGGCCGCGGCCGGGTTCCTCCTCATCGCCGTCCACGCGACGCTGCGGGGGTATGTTCCCTTCCTCGTGGCCGGGATGGGCCTCCTCCTGGTCCTCCTCTGGCCCCCCGTGTTCCAACGCATTCTCCTCTGGAGTGCCCGGCTTCTCCGTCGCCCCCCACCTTCCCATATCTCCCTCTCCCCGCGCGCGTTGTTCGGCCTGTTCCTCTTGTACGTGGCCGCGCATCTGTGCCAGGGCTTGGGGTTTGTCCTCTTCACCCGGGGCATCGGCGGTGACAAGGGGGTCGCATCCGTGTGGCTCTTGGTGAGCTACATTGGCGCGTGGTTGGTGGGATATGTGGCCGTGTTCGCGCCTACGGGCATTGGCGTTCGCGAGGCCGCCCTCCTCCTCTTTCTCAAGGGACGTCTGCCCATTTCCTTGGTGACCGCGGCCGCGTTGGGGTATCGGGTATGGCTCACGCTTCGGGACTTGGGTGCGCTGTTGGTGGGGATGCTCCTCTGGCGGGGGAATGGGTAGCAGGGCCGGAGAGGGGCCCTCTGCCCGAAACCCCGCAGTCACTGGCCTCTCCCCCGGTCCCGTGATATAATTTGGCCAACGAATGGCGGCCGGACTTTGGATAATGGCCCTCGCGGGCAACAAGTTGCCGCGTCTTGGCGGCGGACGGGGCAGGGTCTAACGAGTAATGCGTAACGATTGACGATTAAAGGGCTGGATGCCGGGATGGTCCTTCGATACCAGATTGGCCCAAGAGAGTTCCCATGGGCGGCGAATGGGGCGGGGCATCGACGTTCTCGCCCCGTGCATGGAAAGAGTTTTTGGTGGGCGCTGGCCGCGCATCTATGCCAGCACCCACCAAAAATAGCTCGTCAGGGGAAGATCAACTCGAAGCGCAGTTGCAACCCAATCAACTGACCCGCCGAACGGGAAGCGCCCCTGCGGGGCACAGGGTTGGCTTCCGCCCGACGCATTCCCGTCCCGGAGGGACGGCTCCTGTTCAGCAGGCGGATTTATCCGGCTGCTGAACAGGGCGCACGGCCGTGCGCCCCTACGGTTCGTGAACGGCGGTGTGCGGTCATGCCCAGTCGCTCGGGGCTGAACCCTCGGGCGCAATTTGGGATGCCCCCTGAGGGGGGTGTGGGGTGGCCCCCCGGCCGACGCATTTTCCGCGGTTCTCAGTAGCACCTCGGCCGCGGACGGGTCCGGCCCTTGGATGGGGGACGATGTTTTCGCCCCGTGCATGGAAAGAGTTTTTGGTGGGTGGCCGGCGGGCTTC
>JAADDB010000270.1 GCA_013154135.1 Chloroflexota bacterium | reverse complement strand
GGCTTCGCCCGGCCAGCACCCACCAAAAACTCTTCCTATGCACGGGGCGAAAACGTCGGAATTCCGCCGAGGTGCGGACCCGTCCGCGGCCGAGATGCTACTGAGAACCGCGGGGACGCGCATTCGTGAGGGGAGAACCGAGAATTCACCCGCAGAACAGGCGCCGGGGAAGACGATCGCTTGGCAACGCGCGGGCACGTTGTGCCCGTCAATCAGGAGCACAGTGTTGCGAACACCGACCGTGTGAGTTATAATCCCCTAAACTTGGCTCTACTGAAAAAAGGACAGACGAACCCGGGCACCTGATACACGGTGCCAAAGGGTTCACCAGTTGTCCATTGTTCTTTCCTCAACAGGCGACATGTGACGAGAACAGCCCGTTTGAGGTAAGGATTTGTTGATATCTCCCCGGAGAAAGCTGTCTTGTGTCCGTGGCGGGGACATCGGTATCCCGCAAAGGCGCGGACCCGTCCGCCGAGATACTCCTGAATTTTTCAGCCGAGCCAACTTTCATCGAGGCAACCAGGCATGGGGCGTTCATCCGGACTGCTTAGAGAACGACGATTACAGAAGATCCTGGAGGAAGTGCGCGCGAAGGGACAGGTGAATGTCTCGGAGTTGAGCCGACACTTCGGGGTCAGCGAAGTGACGATCCGCCGGGACTTGAAGGAGCTGGCCCGCCGCAACCTCCTCCACCGCATCCACGGAGGCGCATTGCCCGCTTCCCCCCTCGCCCCCGAACCCCCGGTGGTCCAACGTTTGGCCCAGGAACGACGCTGGAAACAGGCCATCGGCCGGGCCGCGGCCAACCTGGTCCACGATGGCGAATCCGTGTTCCTGGGTTCCGGGTCCACCACCACCTACGTAGCCCACTACTTCCGCACACGTCACCAACTCACCGTGGTGACCAACGCCCTCACCGTCTCCCTGGTCCTGGCCAGCGTGCCTGACATCACGCTGGTGGTCACCGGCGGCATGATGAGAGCATCGGAACTCTCCCTCATCGGCCACATCGCGGAAAACGCACTCCGAGAAGTCCGGGTCGACAAAGTCATCATGGGCATCCGCGCGCTGGATGTAGAGGCCGGGCTGACCAACGATTATCTGCCCGAGGTGATGACCGACCGCGCGATCATCGAAATGGCCGACGACATCATCGTGGTCGCGGATCACACCAAATTCGGCAAAGTGGCCTCCGCGTTCGTCGCGCCCATCGACAAGGTGACCACCATCGTCACCGATACCCGAGTCCCCCCTGAGATGGTCGCCCAACTCCAAGCCCGGGGCATCCGTGTCATCCAGGCCGAACCGGACGAGGAATCCGCCCTCGATATCCCCCTCCCATCCCTGTTGAACGGCCTGCGGTAGGGGCCGGATAGGATCGGGTGGCCCAGGCATAGGTGTCGAGAACTTCTCCGATGTGGGCGAGGAGAAGGGAGCGAGGACGGTTGGCCACCTGCCCTCGACGCACCCGGGGGTAGAGGGTGGGCAGGTATTGGCTGAGCAGGGGCAAGGGCAGAGGACTCCGCTCTTCTAACGCCCGCAGCACGCGTTCCACAGCTTCCTGCACCGTCGGATCCGTCCAGTAGTAGCGAATCCGGTCGCTGAAGCTGTAGGCCCGGGCCAGACGCTGTTCTTCCTCGGAGCCGTGATAGTGGGTTCGCCAATGTTCGGGCCGCTCCAGCATGACGTGCTCCAGGGTGTCCCGCAGGTGGGTGTCAATCCCCAAGGCAGCCGCGATGTGATCCAGCGCGAAGAGGGCTTCCCGAAAGGCAAAGGTGAGCGCGGGCCCTACTTTGAGGATCGCGAAGTGATCGTCCACCAGCGCGCGCAGGGCCTCGGGGAGCTGGTAGTCCGTGGAATGGGCTTCGTAGACGAGCCCCGGATGCCCTTCGATGAACCGGGCCAGACTGCGTGCGGCCCAAGGGTCGTATTCGTGAACGAAATCCACGCCGAACTCCACCCCCGGCTGGACAACAAGGGCCACAACCCGTTCCCACGCGGCGTCCAACCCCTGTTCGCGGAAGGCCCGACGGGTTGCTTCCAGGGTCTCGGCCGCGGCATCCGGCGAGGTGACGTGGATATGAGTCTCGTGCGCTCTGGCCCCACCGGCCGTGGGCACTTCCGAGCCGATGATGTAACGCAGGTGCCGGGCATTTTCCCCCGCGGTTTCCTCGGCAACCCGAGCCAACATCGCGGTCCGCTCCGCGATGCGCTCCACAGGAAGGGCGTCCTCGCGGCCCAAGGGCATGGAACAATCCAGGTGGATTTTGGTGTACCCCGCGGCCACGTACGCGCGGACCAGATCCTGGGCTTTGGCCATCGCGCGTTCAGGGGGTTCGTGGGCCCAGGGGAGAGGCCCCAGGTGGTCGCCGCCGAGGATGAGTCGCTCTTGGGGGAGTCCCACCCGCTGGGCCAGATTCCTCACCCACCGCACAAAGTCCCGGGGCTGCATGCCCGTGTATCCCCCGAATTGGTTGACTTGGTTGCAGGTGGATTCGATGAGCAATGGGATGCGCCAGGGAAGATGTTTCCCCTGGCGTAAGGTGGCCTCGATAACGTATGGATGTGCGGAGCACACGGAGGTGATGCCCCGGGACGGAGGGTAGATGTGGGTAGTGCGAATGTAGTCCAGGTAATGTGTCATGTGCGCATCTCCTCTGGGTGGTGAACACGTCCGATTGTTCTGTGCGTGCGGCAGGCGAAGCTCACGAGAGCACGGGATGAGGATGCCGGCGCCACGCGGAAACACGAATCCCGTCGCGGCCAAGGAGCTCCCGGGTGTTCCGGCAATCAGTGCTGTCGCAAGAACTCCCACACTTGCTCCAAAGAGGGTTGGGCCGCGGTGCCCCCAATGCCCGTGGTGGAGAGGGCCCCGCACACTGCAGCAAAGCGCAACGCGTCCTCGATGGGCATCCGCTGCAACGCGTAGGCGTAGATGAATCCCGCGTTGAAGGAATCCCCCGCGCCTGTGGTGTCGACAACGGTTACGGGAAACGCGGGTACGTGTACGCGTCGGCCATCCCGGGCATGAGCCAGGGCCCCCTCTGCGCCTCGCTTGACAATGACCCAGTCCTGCACGTGCCGGGCCAAAAACGCGGCGGCCTCTTCCACATCCCCCGTGTCGGCCAGGGCACAGGCTTCTCCCTCGTTGGGAAGGAAGAAGTTCACGTGGTGCAGGAGGGCCAGGACCCGATCCCGCTGCCACGATTCTTCCGGGTCATACCCCACATCGAGGGAGGTGGTGAGCCCCAGGGCCCGGGCTTGCCTGTATAGGAGGGGCAATCCCTCTTGCAGGTTCTTCTGCAGGTAATAGGAGCTCACGTGGAGGTGGCGGTAGTTGGACATGCAGTCCACAGGCACATCCTCCGCCCGCAAGGTGGCAATACTCCCCAGGTAGGTGACCAATGCTCGGTCCCCGCGGTAGACAAGGGAGACGGTTGCACCGGTACGGACGTCGGGATCCACCCGGACGGTAGTGGTGTCCACGCCCAGGCGCTCCAGCGCGCGGAGCACAAAACGGCCGTACGCGTCGTTTCCCACCCGTCCGACAAAACCGACCTGCGCGCCCAGTTTGGCCAGCCCGGCCGCGCAGATGGCCGAAGAGCTCCCCAAAACCACGTCCATGTCCTGGGCCAGGACTTCCTTGCCCGGAGCGGGGAACGCGTTCAACTGCGAGAGGATGAGGTCCACGTTCAACTCGCCAACGACAAGCACCTCGCTCATTCGGATGTCCTCCTGGTGATCTTGTAGAGTCGGGCCCCTCCGACCCGGGTGGGAATGAGTCGGAACCCCTTTTCCCGCAATTCCCGGTCCCGGGTGCTGATGAAGACGGGATGGTCGGAGAGGTGGCTGCGGATGTAGTGGATGAGGGAACCCGCGATTTCTGGACGGTCGTCGCGTGGTCTCGTTTCAATGAAACGCACGTCTCGCCGGTCCATCTCTACGTAGGCGATGTAGGCATAAGGCCACAGCATGTCCCAATCGGTGAGCAGAATGGCCCCCGAGGGCAGGTCCGCGATGAGAGGACGCACGCGCTCGGGCAGCCGTGCGTCGTACGTGGGATATTCCTCAAAGGGGAAAGAGGGTGGTCCCCCCTGGGTGATCGCGTGCCGCACACGAGGGGCATGTTGAAGGCTCCCTGCCAGGAGCAAGAGGACGAGGAGAAGGACCACGCCCATTTGGGGAACTTGCAGGATGACACCCCGGTGGACCAGCGCGTCGGCGCCCGCGGCTGCGAGGAGGACGATGAGGATGTAGCCGGGAATGAGGAAGACGTACAAGTCCCAGATGGTGTAGGTCAGGGTGAAAAGCCATTGGGTGAGCAGGGCCAGACCGAGGAAGGCCGCCCGAAGGGAATGATGTCTTGCCAGGGCAACAAATCCCCAAAGGGCTAGACCGAGAATCGGCCATCCCAATTCCTGGGGCAAATGCCGAAAGTACCAGCGGGCCTGTTCCGGAAGAGGGTGAAATTGGAGCATGTACGGCCGGAATTGTTGGGCGGTCCAATGGAAACGCAAACGCTCCCACGGCTCATCCACGTCCTGGGGGCTCAGCCCCCACGCGCTGGCCGATGGTTCGACAACGAGCCGAAAGTAATCGGCCGGGGACTGACGGGCATCGATCCACCAGAAGAGGGCCAGGGTCATGAGCAGCCCGAGGATCGCGGCCCCCGCGGCCATGGCCCAAGGTCGCGGCTGCCGCGCCTTCCCCCAGAGGAGAAGAAGAACGGCCGGGGCCAGAAGGGCCACGGTCATGTGGACTCCCAAGCTCCAGCCGCCGAGGAACCCCGCTGCGAGGAGGAAGGAGGTTGTCCGGGTGCGCTCCCAGTGGAGGAGGAGCGCAAGGATGGCTGTGAAGAAGGCGGCCGCGGGGGTGTACACTTCTGCGATGAGGGCTTGGGACCAGAAGGTGGGGGAGAGGGCGAAGGCGATGGTCAGGGTAAAGGCCAGGCCCCGGTGCCGGGTCAGAGTCCGTGCGGCCAGGTACAGGGCTCCCAGGGTGATGCCCCCCATGAGCGCGGAGAAGGCATTGGCCCGGTAGGCCCCATCCCGGATGGGCAGGTGCTGGAAAGGATGGGCCAGGAAGAGGTAGACGGGGTATCCGGTGGGGTGGGTGTGGCCCAGGAGGTAGGTGAGGGTCTGGAATTCTCCGCTGTCGCCCCCAAGGAGGCCGGGGACGAGGGTCCGGAGGTACAGGGCAAACCCGGCCAAGGCCACTAGAGAAGCGACCAACAGTTCGTTTTGGAGATGGGTCGTGCGTTGTCGTTCCATGAACGGTCTTCCCCGTTGATCCCAGGTTTCCCGAAAAGGGCTGGACTGCGGGCAAAATTCGGTTGAACCCGCTCGGTAGGTTCTCGACCGCGGCCGGGTCCGTGCGCCGACGTCCTCATCAAGGTCTTGCGTGCGTGGCGGACTTCGCCCGCGGATTCTTTGACGATAGGGCTCAGACAGCCTGGAACATTATAGCGGAGGGAATGAAAAACGGAAAAATTCGTGCATATTAGCGAACAGAAACGAACATAAAACGGTCCTACGTGCGTGGGTAGTTTGTTGAATTCTTTTCCGGAGAGATGTGTTTTGTGTGGTCGGAGGACAGGGCGAAAACGTCGAAGTCCCGCGGAGGTGCGGACCCCCGCGGCCAGGGTGCTATCGCCCATCAGGGGTGGGGATGTTTACTTCAGGCGTTTCCAGTAGATGTATTCGGTCACCCCGGGCAGGATGTAATCGGGCAACGCGCCGACACGGGTGTACCCATGCCGCTCGTAAAAGCGCTGGGCCGGGGTGTTGAAGTCGGAGACGAGGAGGAAGACGTCGGAGGAGGAGTGGGAAAGGAAGGATTCGGCACGCTGCAACAGCGCCAGGCCGATCCCCTTGCCCTTGTGGGTTGGAGCAACACCGATGAGGGGGATGTACCCGCTCCGGGCCCACGCCCCCCGCTCAACACACATCACAAAGCCTACAACCTCACCGGCCTCATCGGCCACGAAAACCGTCCCTCCTCCGGCCAGCGTTCGACGAAAGCGCTCTGCCGCCCTCGAAAACGTGACCCCGTACCTCTGCCACAGGGGCGTTTCGGCCATAATCCTCGCACACGAGGGAATGTCATCTTCGGTCATACGTCGCACGTGTATCATGGTCTTACCCCCATATGAGTCAAGCTGGCGGACGGCAAAAACCCTGTCACATCTCCGCGGTGGATGGGCCTGCACCTTAGTCGGCAATCGTACGTGTTACGCATTGTAGACCCTTCCGCCTCCATTCCCTAAAGTCACCTGATGAGTAGAACAATGGAGGGTTGGTAGCCCGTCCATCCTCTTTCAGCAGAACCATGATTGGGCGAGAAAGGAAGGTGTGGTATAATACTGTTCCAGATAGTCTTGATGGACTGTGTACTTTCACATGAACGAGAGTAGAGATTCCGGTTGATTGCTTTCCAGGAGAACTGGTGTTAGTGATTAGAGGGCGGCTTTCCCGCCGACCACCAAAAACTCTTTCCTGATCCGGGGCGAGAAGGTCGGAGTTCCATCGAAGAGGGGACCCGTCCGTCGCTGAGGTACTACCGAATTTTGTCGGTCAATCAGCCAGATGGGCACGCGAAATAACGAATAGAGGTGGAAGGACACGATGGAACAAGTGCTCCTTGAACGGCGTGTGGATCGCCTCGAAGATCTCATGGCCGACCTGATACGCGCACAACAAAACACCCAACGGCAGTTGGACCTCCTTGCCGCTGAAATGCGGGAGTTCAAGGAGGAGATGTGCGCGTTCAAAGATGAAATGCGCGCATTCAAGGATGAGATGCTTGTTTTCAAAGACGAAATGCGCGCGTTCAAGGAGGAAATGAGGGCTTTTAAAGAGGAAATGCTCGCGTTCAAAGACGAAATGCGGCGGACGGTGAAGCAGATGAACCGTCAGTGGAGTGACCTGGTCCGCAAGATGGGCACCATGGCCGAGGACATCATCGCCCCGGGCATACCCACCATCCTCCGCCAAGTGGTCGGTT
>JAADDB010000042.1 GCA_013154135.1 Chloroflexota bacterium | reverse complement strand
CTCTGGTGCTGAGCGCCCACGCGGCCGGGGTGCCGGTGATGTTCCTGGGCGGGGGGAGTAATGTGCTGGTGCCGGATGAGGGGGTTCCCGGCCTGGTGGTGTTGAACCGCTGTCGGGCTTTCCGCGTGGACCCCCACCCGGAACACCCTCGGGTCTGGGCAGAAGCAGGGGTTTCCCTGGCCGGCCTGGCCCGGACGCTCATCCGCCAGGGGTTGGATGGCCTCACCTGGGCCGTGAGCATTCCCGGCACGGTGGGCGGCGCGGTGGTGGGCAACGCGGGCGCTCACGGAGGGGACATGGCCTCGGTGGTGGAACGGGTCACCCTGCTCCTGGAGGACGGCCGGATAACGGATGTGCCCGCGGAGGATCTGGAGTACGGGTACCGGCATTCTCGGCTCAAAGCCGCGAAGGTCGCGGGGCGGCTGTTTCCCATTGTCCTGGCTGCGACGTTGCGGTTGCGCTGGGGAGACGCGGCAGCTCTGCGCGCGCAGGCGGACGCACATCTCGCGTATCGGCGCCGCACCCAGCCGAGTGAGCCGAGTGTGGGGTCCGTGTTCCGCAACCCACCCGGTGATTACGCGGGCCGGCTCATCGACGCGGCCGGGCTGAAGGGATATCGGGTGGGGGATGTGGCCGTTTCCCAGGTGCACGCGAACTTCATCATCAACCTGGGCCAGGGGACCACGACCGACGCGTTGAAGCTGATTCGGATCATCAAAGAGCGGGTGCGGGAGCAGTTCGGCGTTGACCTCGAAGAGGAGATTGTGGTGACGATTACTTAATCGTTGATCCATCCGTCTTCCATATTTGATAGCAAGGAGATGAGTACATGGCGAACGTGGGAGTCATTTTTGGCGGGCGATCGGCCGAACATGATGTGAGCATTCAGTCGGCCCGGTACATCACCCGGATGCTCGCGTCCAAGGGACATGGGGTCACCCTCATGGCCGTGGACCGGTGGGGCCGCTGGTGGTTCGATGACATGGCCGAGGCGATGTTGGAGGAGGGATCGCGCGCGATCCCCCGTCCGACCGGAACACTCTCGCCCCAGGAGTTGCTCCCACCGGTGGAACGCTTGCAAGCGGTGGACATTCTCTTCCCCGTGCTCCACGGTCCCTACGGGGAGGACGGTCGGTTGCAGGGGCTTTTGGACGTGGCCGGTATTCCCTACGTGGGGAGTGGGGTGACGGCCAGCGCGGTGGCCATGGATAAGGCCATGGCCAAGGCCTTGTTCCAGGCCGCGGCCATCCCCGTCCTGCCCTGGCTGACCCTTGTCCGCGAGGAGGTGGAACAATGGCCCCAGGCCACGGTCGCCCGGATCGAGGGGACCTTCCCTTACCCCCTCTTCGTCAAACCGGCCAACCTGGGGTCCAGCATCGGCATCACCAAAGTGAAGGAACGGGCAGAACTCCTGCCCGCGTTGCACACAGCAGGCACATACGATCGGCGTATCGTGGTGGAACCGGCCATTCCGGCTCGGGAGATAGAGGTGAGTGTGTTGGGGAATAGTCATCCGCAAGCCTCGGTGCCCGGTGAGGTCATTCCGGGCAAAGAGTGGTATGATTACGAGGCAAAATACATGGATGAACGATCACAACTGGTTATTCCTGCTCCTCTGTCCCCCGACACGACGGCCACAGTGCAGGAGTTGGCAGTACGCGCATTCCGTGCCTTAGACGCGGCGGGCCTGGCACGGGTCGATTTCCTCCTGCACACGGACACCGGTCAGGTGTACCTCAACGAGGTGAACACCATGCCCGGTTTCACCCAGATCAGTATGTACCCCAAGTTATGGGAGGCCAGTGGGCTGCCTGGCCCTGATCTGGTAGATACTCTCATTCGATTGGGGTTTGAACGCCATGCAGAGGGTCACCGTGGTCTCACCGAAGTCAACCCGTAGGCGACAGGCAGCCACCCGTCGGAAAAAAGGAAGTCGACGCCCGCGACGCCGTACCACGCGGCGTCATTTCCGGCGTGAGGAGAGGGGACTCTCCCTCTCCCTGCAGCAGTTGGGAAGGCAGTGGGCAGTGCCCCCGTTGGGCCGCCCCCAGCTCCTTTCCCTGAGCGTGATATTCGTCGTGCTCCTCCTGACCATTGTGGCGAGCACGGCCGAGTTCTTTTACGTGTACGAGGAACAGTTCCGCGTGGAGGGGATTCACTACACGGAACAGGCGGAGGTGATCCAGGCGAGCGGCATCCGGGGATGGCACATTTTCTTCATCGACCCGGATAAGGTAGCCCGCCGCCTGGAAGAGCTCCCGTACGTGCGCTCGGCCCACGTGACGGTGGGCTTCCCTCCCCGGGTTCTCATCCGGGTGGAGGAGCGTCAGCCCGTCCTCCGCTGGGAGCGGAAGGGTACTCTCTTCTGGGTGGACGCGGAAGGCACGGTTATGCCCGCGCGCGGGGAGGGTCCTCCCCTTCTGGTGGTGGACCCCGAGGGCATGGCCACGCAAACCGGGCCGGACGGGGAGATCCGTTTTGACCCGTATGTGTTGGACGCGTTGAAACAGGTGCACGCTATTTTGCCGGAGGTGAGCACTATCTATTACGATACGCGTGGCGGGTTACGCTTCATTCTCTCGGACGCGCAGGGGGACATCCAGGTCAACTTGGGCTCACTCATCGGGTTGGAGGAGCGCTTGCACCGGCTGCCCCAGGTCTTGCGGGAGATGCGCGCACGCGGGGAACATTTTGGGCTCATTGACTTGAGCCGGCCGGACGAGGTGGTGGTCTTCAAAAATCCACCCTAATTGAACGACTGAGTGGGATGTGGGCCGACTTCGCCCGCCCAGATCGCACACAGAACTCTTTCTCGGCACAGGGCGAGAACGCGGGAATACCCGTCCGCCGCCCAGGTGCTACGAGGTTTGTCTGTCAGGGATTCGCCTGGAGAACGGATGGAGGCACAGCAGTGGGCGACATTATCGCAGCTCTGGATGTGGGTACAACCAAAATCTGCGCGATGATCGCGGAGGTGGAAGGGGAAGAGCACCTGACCGTCCTCGGCGTGGGGCAGGTGCCCTCCCGGGGGGTGAAGCGCGGGACCGTGGTCAACGTCCAGGAGGTGACGTCGGCCATCGGGGAGGCGGTGGCCCAGGCGGAGCGCACCGCGAACATCCGCGTGGCCAACGCGTTCGTCAGCTTTTCGGGCCACCACGTGGAGTCGGTGCCCAACCGGGGGATGGTCACCCTTTCACCCCGGGGCACCCGAAGCGTCACCCTGGAGGATGTGACCCGGGTGTTGGAGAACGCGAGCGCGATCCATTTGCCCCCCAACCGGGAGGTGATTCAGACGCTCCCCCGCATGTTCAAGGTGGACGATCAGGAAGGCATCCGGGAGCCCTTGGGCATGGAAGGGTTCCGCCTGGAGGTGGATGCCCTGGTCATCACCGCGTCCACCGTCGCGGTGCAGAATTTGGTCAAGTGTGTGCGGGCCAACGGGATCGAGATCGATGGCCTGGTGCTCCAGGGCATCGCGTCGGGCATGGCGGTCCTGACGCCAGAGGAACAGGAGTTGGGGGTGGCGGTGTTGGATGTGGGCGGCGGTACCACGGATGTGGCCATCTTCCTGGAGGGCAGTCCCTGGCATGTGTTTGCCACCCAGGTGGCCGGGTATCACCTGACCCAGGATGTGGCCATCGGGTTGCGCATGCCTTTGGCCATGGCCGAGGCCCTGAAAGTGCGCTACGGTCACGCCCAGCCCAAGTGGGTCTCCCCCGATGAGAATGTGGGGGTGGAAGGGTTTGGGGATGACAGCCGGCGGACCATCAGCCGCCATTTCCTGGCCCAGATCTTGGAAGCCCGGGCCGAGGAGATCCTGGACCTGGTGTGGCGGGGCATTAAGGCCTCGGGGTACGATGGGTTGCTCCCCGCGGGTGTGGTGTTGACCGGGGGCAGTGCCCAGTTGGCCGGCTTTCGGGATTTGGCCCGGGAGCGCTTGAAAGTGCCCGTGCGCATCGGTCACGTGCCCGACTTGCGTGGGCTGCCCGAGGAATTTCATTCCCCCATGTACGCGACGGTGGTAGGGCTCCTCAAGTGGGGGGCAAAGCAACCGGGCGCCCTCTCCTACGGGCAGATCCGGTCGGACGCGCCCCAGGAGGAGGATTGGTGGGGGAAGATGGGCGATTGGTTCAGACGACTTTTACCATGAAAAGGGGTGACGAATGAGCTGGAAGCCAACGGCAAGCTTCTATTTCAGCCTGAAACAGCGGGAACGCTTGCGAGCGCTCATCGCTCATTCTCGCTCGGTACCGGAACAAAGGGCGACCGCTCCCCGAGAAGAGGCATCGCCGGCACCGGAACCGGAGGCAAAGGCGCCGGATGTGGTGGAACGGGTGGAACAACCCAGTCTCCCGGCCATCCCTATTCCCTTGGACCTGCTGGAAGAGGAGGACGGTCCAGAGGAGGTCGTGGTGGAGGAGCTCCCGGTGGAGACTCTCCCTGTGGAGGACCTCCCGGTAGAGGAGGGCCCAGTAGAGGAGCTCCCGGTGGAAGATCTTCTGGCGGAGGTGGAGGAAGTGGAAACATCTCTGCCAGTGGAAGAGGGAGCAGAAGATGTGCCGGAGGAGGTTGTCCGGAGCGGTCCCGAGAGGAGTTCTGCGGGAAAGGAGGATGTATCAACCATGAGTGGCAAGCGAACAGCAACGCGGGATTTTGTGGAGAACATGGCCAAGATCAAGGTCATCGGCCTGGGCGGTGGCGGGTCCAACGCGGTGGACCGGATGATCGAGATGGGCCTGCAGGGCGTGGAGTTCATCGCGGTGAACACGGATACCCAGGCCCTCATGCACTCCAAAGCTCCCCTCAAGCTCCGCATTGGCGAGCGTTTGACGCGCGGTTTGGGTTCCGGCGGGGACCCGGAAATCGGGCGCAAGGCCGCGGAGGAGTCCCTGGAGGAGTTACGGGAGGTGGTGAAGGGCGCGGATATGGTGTTCATCACCGCGGGGATGGGCGGTGGCACGGGCACGGGTGCAAGCCCGGTGGTGGCCAAGTTGGCCAAGGAGGAAGGGGCCCTGACCATCGGCGTGGTGACCAAGCCCTTCGCGTTCGAGGGAAGCCGTCGTCGCCGCATCGCGGAAGAGGGGGTGGCCGCGCTGTCCAAGGCGGTGGATACCCTTATCGTGGTGCCTAATGACCGGCTCCTCCAGTTGGCCGACAAGAAGATGAGCATGTTGGAGGCCTTCCGCCTGGCCGATGATGTGCTCCGCCAGGGTATCCAGGGCATTTCGGAGTTGATTACCGTGCCGGGGCTCATTAACCTGGACTTCGCGGATGTGCGCTCCATCATGCAGGAGGGCGGCAACGCGCTCATGTCCATCGGACGGGGCAGTGGGGAGAACCGGGCCATCGAGGCCGCGGAACAGGCTATCCACAGCAAGCTGTTGGATATCAGCATTGACGGGGCCCGAGGCATTCTCTTCAACGTCACCGGCGGCCAGGACCTGACCCTCCACGAGGTCAACCAGGCTGCGGAGATGATCCAGCGCGCGGCCCACGATGACGCCAACATCATCTTCGGTGCGGTCATCGATGAGACCATGGAGGATGAAATCCGCATCACCATCATCGCCACGGGCTTTGACCGGGCCGACAAGGCGGAATCCATTCCCGCGTCTTCGCCGATTCCGTTCCCCACGGAACGGGTGGCCATGAACGATGAGTTGGATATGCCCGCGTTTCTGCGCCGCAAACGGAGTGAAGGGTAGTCCGAAGCTCGACCGCGTTCCCGCGCCGACGTGGGATCCCGCGGAGTCGTATGTCCGTGGGCGGGTAGCCAATTTTCAAGAGTTTGACGCGCGCAAAATTGGCACGAAAATACTTTTCGCCTCCTTCCCGGAGGGGTGGGTCGTTCGTGCGGGAGGTTGATGGATGAAAGGGGCCGGTTTGCACGAGGAACGTGTCTTTTCCGTAACAGAAGAGGACGATCCGCGTGCGGAAAATGTGAAAGATATGGCGGAAAAGGTGGAAGAATCTTCCCCTGAAGAGGAAAATGAAGGGCCTCGTGCCGAGGAGACGTCCTCTCTGTAGGCACGAGGCTCGCCCTCGTTGGTTGTTCCGATCCCCGCATAAATCACCGCGCGGAATTTGCCCCTTTTTCCCCCCTATGTTATACTCCCTCTCGCCGTGAGGCCCATATATAGTGTTTGCGGATAGTACTGACCACTACATGTAGTGCATTGCCTCTCTTTGATGTGCGAGCTGTTCTCCGTTTCCATCTGGTCCGCGAACAGCATGCTACAGGGCCTTGGCGGTCGAGATCATACACGCGGGTTTGTTTGTCCCCAAGTCAACACGCTGATTGACCGACATAACCCAGTACTTTTGCGTTGTCATCCATGGCGAGGAGAGACCCCTGTCATCCTCTCCTCCCACGGATGGTGGTCATTTGTCTCGTCCGAGAGGGGAGGGCTCCGGTGATTTGTCCCTATTGTGGCTTTGAGGATTCTCGAGTGGTGGATACGCGGGATATCGGCCGAACTATCCGCCGTCGTCGGGAATGCCGTCGCTGCGGGAAACGTTTTACCACATACGAGCAGGTGGCTTTGACCGTCTCGGTGGTGAAGCGAGATGGCCGTCGCGAGCCCTTTGACCGGGAGAAGGTCATGCGGGGGTTGCGCATCGCGTGTGCCAAACGCCCTATCCCCACCGAATCCATCGAGCGCATTGTTGACCGGGTGGAGGAGTTTGTGTTCAGCCAAGGGAAGGCCGAAATTCCCAGCCGCGATATCGGAAATTTAGTCCTGGAACAACTCCGCCAGGTGGACCCGGTAGCATACATTCGCTTTGCTACGGTCTACTTGCAGTTGCCCGATTTGGATGCCGTACGCCGCGAGATCGACCGACTCATCACGTCCGGTAGTGGGTAGTCCCTCCCGTTTTCTTTCCCTGGCCATTGGTGTGCCTTCAACCTGCGGGATCGTTCGCCCTTTTTTCAGGGGGAATGGTGTGCCACGGCCCAGGACCGGACTCGACCACAGGTATGGTGTTCCAGGGGGACACGGTTTTGCTGGGTTTCTAAGGAGTAACGATTGACGATTAACGATTAAGGGGTTG
>JAADDB010000202.1 GCA_013154135.1 Chloroflexota bacterium | reverse complement strand
CCAACAACTCTCTTCTGGCACGGGGCGAGAACGTCAGCGCCCCGCCAAGGCGCGGACCCGTCCGCCGCCGAGGGACTACGAAGTTTTTCAGCCGAGCTAACGAGTAAGAGGGATTGGTTGGAGGTTAAAATCGGACAGAATAGGCGATCTTGCAGTCCATAAAAGGGACTGTCCGCCCATCCAGGGGGCTTCCCAAACCGAGCAAGGGGCCTTAGCCCCAGGCGCCCGTGCTTTTCGTCAGGGGCGGAGGCCGGATGTATAATGAAACGTTTCCAGCCTAAACCGTCCCGAGGAGGCCTGCACGATGAGATCGGTATACGCCCGTTTTACGCTGATCATCGTCCTCACACTCATGAGCATCATCGGTGGAGGGTGTGGCTCATCCCCTCAGCCCACACCCACCCCGACGAAGACACCCACGCCACCTCCCCCGGTGCCCACAGAACGCCCAACCGCCACGGCCACATGGACTCGACCCAAACCCACCGTCCGCGTCGTCACTCCCACGCCGACCCCCTTGCCTCCCACCTCCACTCCAACCCCCACGCCCACGGAAGTGCGGCCGTCACCCACGCCCACCCCAACGCCGCCTTCTCCCCCGAGCGGCCAAGCACAACCCACATCCCCCGCGGCCCAGCCATCCCTGGCCCAGGGCACACCCGTTCCCCTGCCCGCGCGACCGGACAACGTGAACCCCCTGACCGGTCTGCCCGTACCCGACCCTCAGGTGCTCCAACGGCGTCCCATTCACGTGCGGATCGGCAACGACCCCCAGATCCGGCCGCAGATTGGGCTGAACCAGGCCGACGTCATCTACGAGGAGCTCATCGACAGCCTGGTGGACCCACAACATCCGTCCGCGATTCGGGCTTTCATGACCCGCATCACCGGCGTGTACCTCAGTCAAGACCCGGTGAAGGTGTGGCCTGTGCGCAGCGCCCGCCTGGTCAGCATCGCCCTGGCCCGGGAATATCACGCAGCCCTGGTCCATTCAGGGGCCAGCGATGGCATCCGCTTCCGGCTCAAGCAAGCGCGGGACGCGGGCGAGGATTTCATCGACCTGGATGAGTTCTACCATCCGAGCATCTTCACCACCCACAACGAATACGACTGGCGAGGACGGAAATCGGTGGACCTGGTGAAGACCCGTCAATACCTGCGGCAACACGGTTGGGAAAAACCCGTGCCCCTCCGGGGCTTCTACTTCGAGGATTCCCCCCCGCCGGGCGGACAACCCGCCGCGTCTGTGGACATTCCCTATCCCGCATGTTGCCGGGTCACCTGGAAGTACAACGCCCAAACGGGCCAATACGAGCGCTACGTGCGCGGGAAGCCCCACACGGACCGGGCGGATAACCGCATTATCGGCGTGAGCAACGTCATCATTCACTTTGCCAAACACGAGAACACGGACATGATCGAGGATTCGGCCGGTTCTCGGGGCATTCGCATTTACCTGGACGGGGAAGGGGAAGCGTGGATTTTCCGGGATGGTCAATGGTATCGGGCTCGGTGGCGACACACGGATCGGTTCCAGATGACCGAGTATTTGGACTTGAACGGTCGTCCGTTTCCCCTTAAGCCGGGCCGAACATGGGTCCAGTTCGTCCCCTTGACGTACGACATTCCCATACACCCGGGGCCGTGAGGGTTGTATGTCGGCGCGGTGTGGGGCTGATTGCCGGAAAAGACCGGACGCCCGTCGTCGCAGACACAATTTGTCCCCCGCCGCCCGATACGTACTCCTTCCTTCGCGCATCTAAGTGGAGGGTTGAGTGTTCTCTATAAGTGATCCCCCACGGGATTTCCTCCTCCGGGACCTCGGGGAGAGGAGCAGACCGGGGGGATGGCAGCCGGATGAGTCCGCCTGCTGAACAGGATCCGTCCTTCGGGACGGGGATACGTCGGCCGGATGTCCACCTTGCACCCCGCAGGGGCGCAGGACTTCGGTCGAAAAGATGCCCATGTAGGAGGTTCTTCCATGGCCCGCTATTCGCACATCGTAGGATGGGGAATGTACGTACCCGAACGCGTCGTGACCAACGATGACCTGGCGAAGATCGTGGAAACGAGCGATGAATGGATCCGCACCCGTACGGGCATCCGAGAACGGCACATTGTGGACAAGCCCAACGAATCCACCTCCACCTTGGCCATCCGTGCGGCCCGGGCTGCCCTGGAAAAGGCAGGGCTGCCCCCCACCGCGCTGGATTTGATTATCGTCGCGACTTCTTCACCCGACCACTTGTTCCCCGCGACCGCGTGCATTGTGCAGGACGCGATCGGCGCCACCCGTGCAGGGGCTTACGATCTGAGCGCGGCTTGTTCCGGCTTCGTCTACGGCATGGCCATGGCCCATGGCCTCATCGTCAGCGGCCAGGCCGACACGGTGATGGTCATCGGCGCGGAAACCCTCTCCCGCCTGGTCGACTGGTCCGACCGGAACACGTGTGTCCTCTTCGGCGATGGGGCCGGCGCGGTCATCATGCAGGCCCGGGAAGAACCCGGGGGCTTCCTGGCCTCCGTCCTCGGGGCAGATGGATCCGGCGCCAATCTCCTCACCCTTCCCGCGGGGGGGAGCAAACTCCCCGCGAGCGTGGACACGGTCCGCAACGGGGACCACTACATCAAAATGGACGGCCGCGCGGTCTTCCGCTTTGCCACCCGGGTGATGGCCGAAGCCACCCGAGAAGTGGTGGAGCGGGCCGGTCTGACTTTGGACGACGTGGAACTCATCATCCCCCATCAGGCCAACACGCGCATCATCGAATCCTCCGTGGTCAAACAGCTCAAATTCCCGCCGGAAAAAGTCTTCATCAACCTGGACCGCTACGGCAACACCTCCACCGCTTCCATCCCCATTGCCCTCACCGAAGCTGTTGAACAGGGTCGAGTACAGCCCGGGGATCACATCGTCTTTGTCGGCTTTGGTGCGGGCCTTACCTGGGCCGCAGCCCTCATCCAATGGGCTCCGCCCACTCCGGAACTCCCCACCTGGAAGCGCTTCTGGTACAAAGTGTGGTATCCTTGGTCCCGGATCCTGTCCGGATACCGTCGTCTGCGGCGACGACTTTTCGCCGCCTGGTTGGGGACGAAGGAGCGTTCCCAGGAGGAATTGGAAAGCCTACGCAGCCGCACCCGACGAGATACAGAATGATGAAGCGCGTTTATCACATTCTCACCACCGTCCGCAACCAAACCCTGACGCTGACCCTTCACACCGACGGGACCTGGAGCCTCCACACCCGGACCGGTCCCCCTGCTCGGATCAGCCGCGCACACTGGCGCGTGCGCCTGACCGACGCTCAGGGACACACGACTCTCACCCTCTCCTCCTTGCGCCACCCCGTCGAGCGGATGGAGGAGGAGGAGTTGCCCACCCTCCTGGGCCCGGCCCGAGTCATCACCCTGTACCACCAACCGGATCCGGAGGGGAATCGACTTCTCTGGCGGGCGTATGTGTTTCAGGAGCATCCCTACCTGGCCGTGGCTACCGGCGTGCACTTGACCAGCCCGGGATGGAGGGTTCACGAACTGGTGCCCCTCGCGGTGGAACCCCCGCGGGGGTACATCCTCATCGAAGGTGTTGGGCCCCAGTGGACGTTTTTCGTGGAAGGGTGGCACACGCACAGCTTCAGTGGCGTCTTGGCCGACAACCAACGACACCCTCAGCCCCGATGGCCCCATTTGGACGCCTTGCTCCTCCACGATCCCATCCATCCGCCGCCCAAAGCCCCGGGACATTTCCTTTCCCACACCTGGGGCGTGCTGACAGGCCTGACCTCTGAGCCCACATCCCTGGTCCTCGCCTGGATGCGGCAACATCGTTTTGCCGGTTTTGTGGAAATCCGCAGGAATCAGGCCGCGGATCCGCACTTGTGGGCTTGGATGGACGGTGAGGGGATCGCTCCCGACGCGGATTCCCCCCTCTGGACCGCGCCTCTCCTCATTCACATTGTCCCACCTCGCACGCCCGATCCCCTTACGCCGGCCGCCCACGCGATGAGCGTGTGGAATCAAGTCCAACTCCCGGAGGACCAACCCGTCCTCTGGACTACGGAACACGCGTTGGCTGCCCCCCTGCGCCCGGATGACATCCTCCGTCAGGCCCATCGCCTGAGGGATAAGCGCGAGGACCTGCCCACGGATATCGTTCACGTCGGGGAGGGGTACGAACGTGTGTTCGGGGATTGGCTTGACCTGACCCCGCCCTTTCAGGATCGCATGGCCGCGCTCGTCCACAGCCTGGAGGACGCGGGGTTCGACGCGGGGCTTTGGCTCTCCCCTTTTCTCGTCTCCCCCAAGTCCGGGCTCGCTCGAACCCATCCCGATTGGCTCCTCACCGGTGAGGACGGGCGGCCTTTGACCCTCTTCCGCGCGGATGGGGGACCCTATCACCCGCTGGACACGACCCATCCCGAAGTGGAGGCCTACCTGCAAGAGCTGGTCCAAACGGTTGTCCACAAGTGGGGATACCGCTTGCTCACGCTGGATGATGTGTACGCCGCGGCCCTTCCCGGTCGGCGCCATCGGGGCCATTTGACCCGGATAGAGGCGTACCGCCACATTTTGGCGCGTCTCCGGGATGCCGCGGGCCCGGAGGTGCGCTTCATCGGACGCGGGGCGCTGTTGGGCCCCAGTGCCGGCCTCTTCCACGCGCTCCAGACCGGTCCGGAGATGGCCCCGCACTGGCATCCCAAGCGTTGGCGGATTCCTTGGCCCGGCGGAGACCGGGTAGCCCGTCCCGCGGCCATCAACGCGATCCGCGGAGCCCTCACCCGAAGTCCCTACAACGGCCACCTTTGGCACAATCTCCCCGGCTGCATTCTCCTCGCGGACACGGCCGGAGACCTCCTCCCCCATGAAATCCAAAGTTGGATCACGGTGGTGGGTCTAACCCGTGGGAGTATTGCTTACAGTGTGCGTCATCTGGATGAGGAACAGCAACAGTGGCTCGCCGCCCTCCTTCCCGTCCAGCCGGAACAGGGTCATCCCCTGGACTTGCTGGAGCACACGATTCCCGAAACCATCGCGCTGTACATGGAGCGGGAATGGGGAAAGGGAGTGACTGTGGGATTGTTCAACTGGCGGGATGAGCTCCGCACGCGGACGCTCCAGCTCGGGACTCTGGGTCTGGACTGGCGCCATCCGCACCATGTCCTCGATTTCTGGCATCGACGGTATTACCGGGTCACCCAGGGGTATCGGGTGTTCACCAACATCCCGCCCCATGGGGGGCACCTCCTGGGGGTGAAGCCCGTGCAGGAAATTCCCCACCTGGCCGGCAGCACATTTCACATCACCCAGGGCGGGGAGGTGAAACGGTGGCAATGGGCTCCGCCTTATCTTACCGTGCGTGTGGAGTTGGGTCGAAGGGCTCGGGGCACGTTGCTTTTGGGACTGGCCGGGTATGCGTTGGTTCACGTCCCCGCGGACGTGCAGGTGGAGTACGTGTCCGAAGATGTGGTGGGTTTGACGCTGGAAGTCCGGGGGGAACGTGAGTTCACGTTGGAGCTGGCGGAGCCGGGGAGATGATGTGAGATGACGAGACGGTTGGTTCTTCTCTCCGTGGGACTGGTCCTGCTCTTGGCCGCGTGCGCGCGGAGCACGCCTACGCCCTCACCCCTCTCCACCGATGCCTTGGCAGAAACGGCCGCGCGCGCGTATGAGTCCCGCGATTGGGGCCGGGCCGCGCAATTGTACCGGGAGCTTACCCGGCGGGAGCCCGACCAGGCTGAGTGGTGGATTCGGTTGGGTTGGTCGTTGCGGGGCGTTCGGGCTTATGAGGAAGCCCTTCAAGCGTACGCCCAGGCCGACCGGCTGGACCCTCAGGCTTTCTGGAGTGCGTATGGGGAAGCGCTTACATATGCCGACATGAAGGCGTGGCACCGAGCTCTGGAGGCTTTTGACCGGGCGTTGACCATCGATCCCCACCGTCTGGCCGTTCACCAACAAAGGGCCCTGTTGTACATCCAACTGAAGCAATACGATGCCGCCGCAGACGCGGTGCTCAAGGGGTTGTACTACTTCCCCGAAAGCCAGGAGTTGTGGTCTCTCTGGCAGGCGATCAGGGAGAGGAGGTATTAGGGGGATGGGGGAAGATGTCTTCCCTGGCATGGAATGTTTTGGGTGGGTGACGGGCCGGGCGAGACCGTCATCCACCCAAAATTCTTTTGCCTAACGGCTCAACCATTCTTGTAGGGCGTGGGCTACGGCTTCCGGAGCTTCGAGCATGACCATGTGTCCGGCCTCGGGGATGAGCACCAGGCGGGCGTTGGGGATTTGTTCCTCCAGGTAGCGCAGGTACTTGGGAGGGGTGAGCCGGTCGGCCTCGCCCGCGATGAGAAGGGTGGGCGCTTGGATGCGGTGGACATCGGCCATGCGGTCCCACACATCGCAGGCCAGGAAGTCCCCGTAGGCCACCTCGGGCGGGAGTTCCAATGTCTGACGGATGAATCGCTTCACCAGGTTGGGGTCGGGCTCAGGGCCGTACGCCCAGTCCGCGAGGAAGCGGACGGTGCCCTCCGGGTTTTCGCGCAGCCCCCGCAGAATGCTGGGGTGCACGCGGAGTCGCGCGCCCGTGGCCATGAGGACCAACGCGGCCACCCTCTCCGGATGGGTGAGGGCCAACTCCTGGGCTATGGCCCCGCCCATGGAATGCCCCACGGGGATGAACCGGTCCACGCCCACTGCGTCGGCCCACGCGCGCACGCCTTCGGCGTAGGCTTCGATGCGGGTGTGCGCGGGACCTTCAGACTTCCCATGGCCGGGGAGGTCCAGCGCGTAGACCGAGTATCCTGGCAGCCGGCGTATTTCCGCCGGCCAGATAAGGTGGTTGCCCCCGGCTCCGTGGATGAGCACCAATGGAGGCCCCGCGTCCTTGCGTCCTCGGTGATGTGTGTAGAACCACTTCTGTCCTTCCACCTCTACATAGGGCATTTGCTTTCTCCTTGCTGTCAACGGTCAACGACACGTTACCTCTGGCTTCCTAACCTTGGCGGCGGACGGGTCCGCACCTCGGCGGGGCGCCTACGTTCTCGCCCCGTGCATAGAGA
>JAADDB010000244.1 GCA_013154135.1 Chloroflexota bacterium | reverse complement strand
AACGTGGGCTCCCGGAACTTGGCGATGTTCAACCGCTGACGGAAAAAACTCTTATACAGGGCCAGGAGTGTGGGCCACGCGGTGAACAGGGCCACAAAGAAGAGGGTGGGCGAGAGCAACAGATAAGGCAACAGGGACACACGTCGGGTACGCGATGAGAGCATGAATCCCTCCTGAAGAGGGTCCTGGTGCGATGCGCGGGCACCGCACCAGGACCGAGTAATCGTTTACTTGAAGGGAGCGAGGGCCTTCTCGGCCTCCTCCTGAGCCTTCTTCATGGCCTCGGCCGGGGACATCTCGCCGTTGTACGCGGCCTGGAGGTACTTGTGGAAGATGTTGCGCACTTCACCCAGGTTCTGGGTGGAGAATTCCTTGCCCGCGTACTGGAGCATATCCCGGATGGTCCCGGCCTGCGGCACCTTCTGCAGGTGCTCCTTCATGGCAGGGGTCTCATACGCCGCGTTGCGGGTCGCGATGTAGCCCGTGTGGATGCTGAAGTCCGCGACGTATTCGGGCTGGGTGAGGAACTTGATGAACTCGAAGGCCGCGTCCCGCTGCTCCTTGGGCGCGCCCTTGAGGATGTACAGGTTGCCGCCACCGGGCACGGTCGCGTAAGTGCCCTTCTGGTGGCCGGGTGCGGCCATGACGCCCACCTCGAAGTCGGCCTGCTTGAGGATGCCGGCCAGACTGCCGCTGGAGTGCATGATCATCGCGGCCGCGCCCTTGGCGAACTCACCCGGGGCCTGACCCCAGTTCGCCTGAACGCCCTCGGGCATGGCCTTGTACTTGTGGGAGAGGTCGATGTAGAACTGGACGGCCTCTATGACCTTCGGGTGGTCGAAGTACACCTCGGTGGGGTCATCCCCCACGATGTTGCGGCCATTGCCGATGGCCAGGGGCTGGAAGAGCCAGTAGGGCCACCCGGAGGGGTAGAGGAGCCCCCAGCGGACCACCTCATCCCCTTCCCGCTTGGTCAGCTTGCTGGCGGCCTCGGCCCAACTCTCCCAACTGTCGGGCGCTTCCAGACCGGCTTCCTTGAAGAGGGTCTTGTTGTAGTACAAGGTCACCACACTGCGCTGGAAGGGCAGGCTCCAGATCTTGCCGTCGTAGCGGGAATTCTCCAGGAACGCGGGGATGAAGTCGCCCAGATACGCGTCCTTGTCCGGCATCGCGTCCAAGTACTCGTCCAGGGGCACGATGAGATCCGCGTTGATCAGGTCGTAGAGGTCCACCGCGAGCATCACGGCCAGCGCGGGCGGCTTGCCCCCGCCTTCCACCGTGGTCTGGATGGTGGTCTTCACGTCGCCGTAGCCCCCGGAGAAGATGGGCTTCACGGTGATGTTGGGGTGTTCCTCGTGGAATTTGTCCGCATACCCCTGCAGGATTTTGGCGATGGGCGCGTCCACCGCGACGGGGTAGTAGACTTCGATGGTGACGGGTTTGGCCTCCGGCGCTTTGGTGGGCGCTTGGGTGGCTGCCTGGGCGGGCGCCTGAGTGGGTTCGGGCGTAGGCGCCGCCTTAGGCGCACACGCGGTGAGTAACAGCAGCAGCGCTAAGAAGAGACCAACAACGTTCAGAACTCGCTTGTTCATCTGACATCCTCCTTTCTGATTTGTTTGATTCTCCACTACTGGACCGTGGACGCTAATAGAGGGACAAAACCCGCTAGCCCCTCGGGGCGCAAGGTGGGGGACCTTCCCCCTTACCCGTTACGACCTTGCCTGTTCAGCCAACCTCCTCTTTCAGCTCCCTTCCTCATTACTCTGGAGTTTGGACAAAAGACCCTGGCTGGCGTACGAGATTCAGCCGCACCTCCGCGGGATGTCGGCGTCCTCGCCCCGTGCCGGAAGAGCGTTTTCACTTTCCCATGTCGCCACGTTTTATCCAAAGTCCCATCATTACTCGTTACTCGTTAGTTCATCATTCCCCGTTTCTACCGGCAACCGCACCGTCACCGTAGTGCCCTGCCCGGGGGCACTGTGGATCTCGCATTCCCCTCCCAGGAGGTGGGCCCGTTCCTGCATTCCCAGGATGCCGAACACGTGTCCGCTTTCCTGCGTTTGCTCCACGTCGAACCCGGAGCCATCGTCGCGGATACTCAACTCCAGCCAGCCATCCTCCAACCGGGCCGTGATCCACACCCTTTTAGCGTTGGCATACTTGCGCACATTGTTCAAGGCCTCCTGGGCGATGCGGAACGCGGTCACCTCCACAATGGAAGGCAGCCGGGGGAATTCCAAGGGCACGTCCAGGTGGACTTCCCACCCCGCGTCTGCGCCCAGCTCCTGTGCATAATATTCCAAGGCGGGCACCAAGCCCAAATCGTCCAGCAGACCCGGACGCAACCCCTCGATCACCCGTCGGGCTTCCACAATCGCGGTGGTCAGGTGATGCACTGCCTTGTCCAGGGCCACCTGGGATTCCGCGCACGATGGCGTGTACATGGACAGGAAGTTCATGAGCTGCAACCGGGCGCCCACCAACCGCTGCACCAGACCATCGTGCAAGTCATAGGCCACAATGCGGCGCTCCTCCTCCTGGGCTGTGATCAACTGCTCGACCAGAGTCTGAAGCCGGGCCCGATGTTCGTCCAGGGTGCGGTAGAGGTGGGCGTTCTCCAACGCGATGGAGGCCTGGACAGCCAAGGTGGCCAACAAGTTCCCTGTGGAAGGCGTGGCCAAGCCGGGATCTTCCCCGTACAGCTCCACCACCCCTATGCCGTGAGTGCGACATTCCAGGAACGCGCTGCACATGTACACCGTTCGGCCATCCTCCAGAGGGATGTGCACAGAACGCCAGGCGTGTTCCCGCAACACCTGTTCCCGCACCAATTCTACCACATCCAGGTGACACACCTCCTCCCACTCGGGATCCCCGCGGTGCATCCACACATCGTGATCCGGCTCGTTAAGGCGGACCACCCGGTATTGGGCGGAGGGGAAGAGCTCGTCCGTCGCGTCCAGGAGCGCGGCCAACACGTTCTCGTGGTCCAGCTGCGCGGCGATCCGTTGACCCAGGTACGTCAGACGGGCCAACCGTTCCATGTTGCTTTCCAAGCGTCGGGCCATGTCGTTGAACGCGCGGGTGAGTTCCCCCATCTCATCGTTCGTCACCACGTGGACGGGCACATAAGGTTCCCCCCGTCCAAACCGGCGCACCCGGTCGGTCAGCATGAGGATGGGCGCGGTGATGCTACGGCCGAGGAAGGCCGCCATAGTCACCCCGGCCAGAACGGCCATCAACAAAATGGTGACGGCTGTCACCCGGAAGGAACGAACCGAGGCAAAGAGCACGTGGGTAGGAATGGCCTGGAGCACGATCCAGAAATAATCCTCGTTCGGCTGGTTGGGGAAAATGGGATGGTGCACCACAATGGACTCCGAGTCCTTTGTCACACCCGGGGATGCGGTGAGAATCTGGGGCCACTGTTTGGGGAAATCCCGCGTCAGACGATATCCCGTGCCCAGATCCCGCGGATGTCCCCAAAGCCGGGAGGGGTCCGGATGGACCAGGTAATACCCCTCCTTATCCACCATCGCGATGAGCCCCTGGCCCGCGGCCGCGGTGATGTATTGGAGGAACTTCTCCGCGAAGAGGTTGACGATGACAATGCCCGCGCGGCGGCCATCCGGGTAGAAGACAGGGGTAGCATAGCGGATGACGGGGGTGTACGGTCTTTCAATCTGGCCGAATTCCCGGTTCAGATCAAGGGGGGACATGTAGATCTCCCCCTCCTGTAAGCGCATGGCCTCGCGAAAATAATAGCGATGGGCCTTGTTCTGCAGACCTTTCGGGGGGACGGCTTCGATCACCCCGTTCCGAGCGTTCACCCGCACCACCTCGCGGCCATCCTCCGCGATGTAACGGATCTGGTAGTAGACGGGATGGGTGGCGGCAAACGCGGCGAACTCCTGGTTAAGCACATCCCGGATGCGCTCAACCGTCTCCACATCGCCGTTCATGCGGGCCTGGATCAGGGCCTGAATTTCGGGCGAATGGGAAAGATAGAGCACGTTTTGGCGTACCCCTTCCAGGTAGGTCTCCACCCGACTGGCCCGTTGTTTGAGGTCCAGCTGGATGCCGGAGATGGCCTGTTCCCGCAGCACGCGGCTGGTAATCCAGTTCCCGTACAGGGCCGTGCCCAGGAGGGGGACGAGGATGGCGATGAGGGAGGCCGCGATGAGTTTTCGGTCAATGTGGTTGAGGATATGGGTTTCCAGAAAGCGCCAAAGTCGGTAGCCCACGCTATCTAAACCCTCGAAGACAATATCTGCTCAGCGTATCCTGAAACGCTCCTTTGCCAACGCGGCCCATGCCTCCTTTGATGGTGCCGCAAGAGGGATTATACTAGTACTCGACGTTTCAGGGAAATGATGGCCGGTCGATTTCTTTCCCGGGCCTCCCGAACACGCCGACTTGGCGGTCCAATATCCACCTTCGAAGGAGCCAAGCAAGATGACAGAACAAGAGCAACGTCCGTTGGCTGTGCTCATCCTGGCAGCAGGACCGGTCCGAGGACGGGATGGTGTCCCCTCCCTCCTCCGTCCCCTGGGAGATAAGCGGGTCATTGATTATGTCATCGACAACGCGCTGACGCTGACCACGCCCGAACACATTTTCATCGTCATCGGCCAGGAAGATCAGGCCATGCGGGAGCACTTGGGCGACCGCTTCACCTACATCCTCCAGGAGGAACGGCGGGGCACAGGCCACGCGGTCCTCCAGGCCCAAACAGCCATCGGCAACGCGGAGGATGTGCTCATCCTCTACGGGGATACCCCCCTCCTGCGCCCGAGCTCCCTGCGGGGGTTGCTCAACCGGCACCGGCTCAAAGGCGCTGCGCTGACGTTTATGACGGCCATCGCGCCGGAACCCGCTCGCTACGGTCGGGTGGTGCGGGATGCCCGCGGCCACATTATCGACATCATCGAGGAAGAGGACGCGTCCCAGGCCATCCAGGAGATCCGGGAAGTCAACGTGGGCGCGTACGCGGCCCGGCCCAGGCCCCTCTTCCGCGCGCTGGAACGCCTGTCCGACAGGGATGGAAGTCACATCCGCCTGACCGATGTGATCCACACCTTGGTACGGGCCGGGGAAAAGGTGGAAAGCTACCGCATCTACGACCCCGAGGAGATCGTGGGGATCAACACGGAGGAGGATGCCCAACGCGCGCTCTTCATCCTCCAAAAGCGCCAGCTGCGTCCCCGCCGGGTGGAGGAGGAAAGCCTCATCCGGTTCGGGACCGGGGGATGGCGGGCGGTCATAGGGGAAGGCTTCACCATGCACAATGTGCGCCGCCTGGCCCAGGCCATCGCCAACCACATGATCCGGGAAGGCAAGGAAGCCCAGGGCGTCCTCATCGGATACGACCGCCGCTTCCTCTCCGACCGCGCGGCCGAAGTCGCGGCCGAAGTCTTCGCGGGCAACAACATCCCCGTCACCCTCCTGCCCGAGGACGCGCCCACGCCCCTCATCACCTACGCGGCATATGTGAAGGATGTGGCCTACGGCTTGGCCTTCACAGCCAGCCACAATCCCCCTGAATACAACGGTCTCAAGGTCTTCCACGCGGACGGTTCCATCCTCCTGGACGAGGAAAGCCGAGGGATGGAGGAGGAGGCCAACCGGCTCACCTCCACGGACGTGGTGAAAGTGGATTTTCCCGTGGCGCGGGACGCAGGGGTCATCCAGGTGGAGGATTACACCAACGAGTACGTGGACGCGGTGGAGGCCCAGGTGGACATGCGCGCGATCCGGGACGCGGGCTTGCGGGTGATCATCGACCCCATGCACGGCACCGGACATCACACGTTGGGGATTGTGCTCACGGAAGCCCGTTGTCGGCTCACGGTGATCCACGAACGCCGTGACCCCCTGTTCGGTGGACGCTCGCCCGCGCCGAATTTGGAGGCCTTGCGCCTGTTGAGCACGCTGATCCAACAGGGCCAATACGACTTGGGTCTGGCCACGGACGGGGACGCGGACCGCATTGCCATCCTGGACGAACAGGGACGGTACATCCACACCAACGATGTGCTCCTCCTCCTGTACGCGTACTTGCACCAGGTGCGGGGTGAGCGGGGTCCGGTGGTGCGAAATCTGGCCACCACCCATCTGTTGGACCGGTTGGCCGCGCATTTTGGGGAACGCGCGTATGAGGTGCCTGTGGGGTTCAAGCACATTGCCGCGGCCATGAAAGAGCACAACGCGCTGTTGGGCGGGGAAAGTAGCGGCGGACTCACCATCCGGGGACACATCCTGGGCAAGGACGGCATCCTGGCCGCGGCCCTCGTGGTCGAAATGCTGGCCAAAACGGGCAAACGCATCTCCCAACTCCTGGAGGAGATCTACGCGATTACCGGACGTCTCTACTTCGTGGAGGAGAACATCCCCGCGACGCCGGAAATGCGCGTCCTCATCCCCCGCCGCATCCGAGAGGCCAAGATAGAACGCATCGGTCCGTATCCCGTGCAACGGGTCTCCTACATGGACGGCATCAAATTCTACCTGGGAAACGACAACTGGCTGTTGATGCGCTTCTCCGGCACGGAGCCCCTCCTGCGCATCTTCGCAGAAGCGGACACCGAAGAGAAGGCCCAGGAGCTGGTTCAATGGGGCAAACAATGGGTACGGTAAGGAGTAACGATTGACGATTAACGATTAAGGGGTTGGCTGAAGGGCGAGGTCTAACGCATAACGAGTAACGAGTAAAAGGGCGGGATGCCATGGTGGGCTGTTTGTGGCGATGCTCGGCCGGTCATGCACTTCTGCCCGTGTCCCACACGACGCCCTTGGCCCCCTCCTCTCTCCCAGCATTGGGAGAGAGGAGGGGCTAGGCGTCTATCATCTTTCTCCCGCCAACCCCACGAGGGGTGGAGTGAGGGCCCCGGAGCCCCCGAAGGGGGCTTCCCCCCATTTAGCCCGGGGGTTCAGCCCCGGGCGACCGGGCATGACCACACATCGCGGTTCACGAACGGTAGGGACGCACGGCAGTGCGCCCGGAAGGCTGAGTAGAGATTTCGTTGGACTTTTTCCCTGAAGAACCGTTTTGCGTGGGTGC
>JAADDB010000018.1 GCA_013154135.1 Chloroflexota bacterium | reverse complement strand
CATGGCCACGGCCAGGTCCCGGTCCTTCGGGTTCTTGGTCTGCGAGACTACCATGTTGTTGCAGGATGAGAGAATGCCCTGGGGGATTTGCGATGGGCTCTGGGTGATGACGTGCAGGGCAATGCCGTACTTACGGCTGTCCCGCCACATGGCCTCGAATTGCTCCGCGGTGGAGGGGCCGCCCTCCTCGCTCTTCCCGTCCAGCCCGCCCAGCATCTTGTTGGCCTCCTCGAAGAAGAGCTGCACTTCCCAGCCGCGGGAGCGCGCGCGACGCAGGCGCTGAATCACCGCGTCCATGTAGAAGTGATACGCGGCCCATGCCAGGAGGAAGGCCTTGCTGAACTCATCCAGCTGGGCCCCGCCCTCCAGCACCACCACCCCCCAGTCGCCGGGCACCATCTCGTTGATGTCCGCCGCGTCCGGCCCGGCCGCGTACTGTCGCGCGGCAGCGCCCTGCACCAGCGGGTGCAGGCGGTAGAGGATGCCCTCCAGGATGGAACGGCGGATGTCCCGCGGGGGGATGTGCCGGATTTCGGCTTCGATGTACGCGTACAGATCCGCGAACCCCACGAATTGCGAGCGGTACACGGCCAGGCGCTGCCGCGCGGCCCGGGACAGGTCGCGCAGGGCCGTTCCCACGGCCTCGCCCGTGACGCGGGCCTCCTCCGCGTCCCGCACCCGCCCCCAGTGGCCGTCCTCCTGCACCTCCGGGTCGTCCACCAGCACCCCCGCGGTCAGGTACACCTGCCGCAACGCCTCCCGCAGTTCGTGAATCTGGCGGCGTTCGCCCAACTTGGCCACGTTGCCGAAGATGTCCGCGAACGCGCGCCACTGCACTTCGGGGAGGATGTTCCTGCCGATCTGCAGCGGATTCCAGCGCAGGGGCCGGGGCCCGCCGGGGGACAACTGGCGGATGTCCACGTGTCCCTCCAGACCGGGCGCGTTCAGCATCTTCCGCCACCCTGCACCGAAATCCAGAATAATCGTTTTCATTTTCCAGTGCAGAGTCGTTTCGTACGCGATGCGTTCCGCGGCCACACTCTTGCCGTACCCCGTGTCGCCGATGAACGCGGTGTGGAAGTGTCGCGACCGCGAGAGGCGTAACGGCGTGGTAGTCAGGCGGCCCGTTTCCGGGCTCACCTGGTGGCCGATGACCACCTCCCCCTCGGTCTCCGGGTAGAAGGCCATCGGGGGGATGCGCTCCTGTACGGTCACCGCGGTGCCCTCCTCGAAGAGGTTGGGTGCGGTGTACGCGGCCAGCATCCCCGGCGTGAGGAGAGTCCCCCACTTCGTCCACAGCCCCGCGTCGAAGGGGTCGCCGTCGGGTTCGAGAGAGGGCCGCATGGTGAGCGCGTGGACGCGCAGGTCGTCGGGCCCGTCCACGGTGAGCACGGGCGTGGGCACGTTGGGTCCGTGGAACGCCTGGGGGACCAGGGCTGCGGCAGCCGTTGCACCTCGATCGGTGGTGAGGAGCACCGCGGTGGTGAGGAATCCTCCCTCCGCGGACGCCTGGTTCAGGAGGGACTCGAGCATGCGTGTCAGCTCGGTCAGGCGGATGGCCACGTCGTCCTCCGTCTGCCAGGAGCGGGTCACCGCGAACCCGGGCACGATGCTGCCGCCGAAACCACCTACGAAGCCGCGAGTGGCGCTTCGCGCGAGGGAATACGCAGTAGCAGCACCTTCCACGTGGGACACACCCCGCATGTGGGATGTGCCCCGGGTTTCCCCTTCGGTCCACGCCTCCCCACGGGTTTCCGCGCGGCCTGTCGTCCAGGACTCGCTCTCGGTCACCGCGTGCCCGCGGGTCACGGCCCAGCCGTCCGTGGTCGCGTGACCGCGGGAGGTCGCGCCGCCTCTGACGTCGGTCCAGGTCTTGGATGTGGCGATCCCCTCGGTGTGCGCCGTGCCCTTTGTGTGCGCCCAGGAGCGGGTGGTCGCCGTCCCCCAGGCTTCCCCGCGGGTGGTGCTGTTGAACCCGCCCCGGGAGGTGGTTTCCACGTGAGAGGTCGTGTCTGCGGTACCGTGGGATGTGAACCCACCCCGTGAGTTCGTCACCACGTGTGATGTAGTGTTCGCGACGCCGTCGGTCCGGGACGTGCCGGCAAAGGACGAACCTCCGGTGCTCCACGTGGTGCTGTCTGCTTTGCCGCTGGTGTGGGCGCTGGTCGTGCCCTCGGCGTGGCCCGTGGTCAGACTGCCACCGTGGGATGTGCTGAAGGACGTGGTGTCCGTGGTACCTGTGGTATGGGCGTGGGTGTCGGTCGTTGTCGTGCCGGAGGTCATCGTCTGAGCACTCCCCGTGGTATCCGCGCTCCCTCCGTGCACACTCGCGGTAATGCTGTTGCTCAGGCTGCCGCTTATGATGCCTATACTGCCGCCCACCTTGCCGCCGACGGTGTCGCTTGCACTCCAGCCCCAGCTGGACGTGTGAGATTGGGAATTCGTGGTGGATGTCGCCCGGCTTGAGGCCACGGCGCCGCCTAACATATCGGATTGGGACGTAGCGTGGCTCTCTCCCGTCGTCGTTCCCCAGGTGGTACCCACCGCGGTGCTGTTCACTTCCGATGTGCCGTGGGTGGTCGAGGAGGAGATGGTCGTCCCTCCACCCCGGCTCCAGTTCGTGCCGCTCCCCTGGCTCGTCCCCGTGGCGTGACTTTCGGTATGTGCGGTACCGTCGCTGACCGCGTGGCTCCACGTGCTGCCGGCGGAGTGAGACGTCGTATGCGCGGTGCCGTCGGACACGGATTTGGCCCACGTGCTGCCGCTGGAGTGAGATACGCTCGTACTGTGGGATGTGGTGTGTGCGCCTCCTGTGGTATGCGCCTCGCTCACCGTGTCCGCGCGGCTGTGGGTTTCCGCGCCTCCCGTCGCGTGCGCCCAGGACGTCGTTTTCGCCGTGCTCTCCGTCTCCGCATGGCTGGTGGTATGTCCCCAGGAGTCCGTGACCGCGTGCCCCACCGTGTGCGCCTCGCTTTCGGTCACTGCATGAGTGGTGGTATGGGCCGTGGAGTGTGCCTCATGCTCTCCCCATGTTTCACTCGTTCCGTCTGCGTGGCTGACCGCGTGGCTGTCCCCGCGGCCGTGACTCCCTCCGTAGTTCCCGGCCAGGGCCGCGGCCAGAGGGATGGCGATGCTAAAACTGGCCCCTACGTTTCCTCGCTGGCGAGATGCAAATATGGACGCGGTTTGGGATAGCTTCACCAGACCTTTTGCCAGGTCCCCTCGCGCTACGTGTGCGGCCATGACCGCGAACACGAAATCCTCCTCCAGCGCGGCCAGGCCCCGCAGAAAGGTCTCCCCCTGCTGGGACATGAGCTCATCGTCCGCCTCTCCCATGCTGCCGTCCCGTCCCAGCCCTTTCCTCGCCAGCCGCGGATCCGGGTGCCCCAGCACGGCCAGGACGCGCGGAAGCCGCTCCAGGCGCTCCATGAGCCACTGGACGCGCTCCGTGTCGGGTGCGCGCAGCCGCGACTGGGGGTAGTTCGCGAGCACCGCCTCCACCGCGGCCATGCGGCGCAGGGCCGCGCCCACGGCCGCGTCCTGAAACTCCTCCTCCGCGGCCGCGCCGTAGAACTGCACCACGCCCACCCGCCGCGGGCGGTATACACCCATCGCGGTGTAGGAGAAATCCACGCCCGCGTTGTAGAGGCCTCTGAGCGCAGCCCACTGTTTTCCCAGCACATCGGGGTCGTTTCTCGCCTCGATGGGTAAATACGCGAGTTCCCGCAGCGCCACCGCGCGGAAGCGCACGTTGCCCTCCCGGTCGCGGATGCGGAACCACATGGCCCGCAGCGCGTTGCCGTCGAAGAGCATCCCCCTGTCCAGCACCTGAATCTCGCTCATGGCCGTGTCTCCTGATTTAACACGAATGTAAATCCTTTATTGAAGGCCAGGCCCAAAGGGCCAAGCACCTCCCCACCCCCGGCCCTTCCTGGCCTTTCCTGGCCCTTCGTCGTCGGCGTCCCCATAGCCACGCATTAACAACGGCCCCTATCCTGTGGTAGCCGAGTGCGCCTCGGTTGCGGCAACGGTCTCTGCGTATCCTCCGCCTGTGGTATAGGTAAGGCTGCCTGCGGTGGAGGTATAGCTGACGCTCCGGTCGGAATGCATAGGCCTCTTGTCCACCAGTGTGCTCAGGGTGTCCACCCTGCGCCGATGAAGTACTCTGGGAATGTCCTTCAGGTCCCCTCTCTCGAAAATGACGGCCACTCGCTCCTCCACCACCTCCGCGGCGCGTTCATCCCACCGCCGCAGGGTGACCAGAAGCAGGATGCTTTCGGCGTCAGCGTGCCGGTACGCCTCTCCTCTCAGGAAGTAATACCCCGCATTCCCCTCCTCCCCCTGCTCCTCCGTCGTGGTGAGCGCGGGCGCAGGGCCGAACCCCCACGCCTCCGGCGCGACGTCGGCCGCGTCGAAGATGTATGTGCCGCCCCACGGTCGGCCCGTGTGGTACACAAGGTTTACCTTCATGTCGTCCTCCTGCTCCCAACACTTTTTCTTACCATCGTCGTTTCTTTTTCGGTGCGAAAGCATGTACACGACCGCCACACGTAGGGTGGGCGTTCCTCGCTCACGTCTGTGACCCTGACGAAGTAAGGTATCCCACACCGAGGGCAATGTCCTACCACCACCCAGGGCGCGAGGGGATTCTCCCCCGCAACCACCCCGTGCTCCAGTCGGATGCGCACGTCACTCCGCCCATCCGTTCGCGGAAAGTACGTTCCCGTCGAATCGCTCATGGATTTCCCTCACTTCCTCCTGTTCTCTTCCAATCCATCAACCAGTCTCTCAGACGCTCACATCCCCGAGCGTTTACCAGCGGGATGTGCATCTCCATGTCGCCCACGCGGAGAACCACCAGGGGGCCGGCCTCCCAGGTGCAGGGAACGCCCAGGGTGAAACGTCCCGCTCCACTATCATTCACGCGAACCCAGAATCTCAGGGCCCGGTCGGGAGCCTTCTGGGGATAGGCTTCAACCTCCAGAAAGGCATTGGGGACGGCTCCCCAGAAGGACACGTGGAGCGTCCGCCCGATTTCGGCCTCGCCCGGAGAAATCGTCATATGCGCCGGCTTCATCCCCGTCCCCTGCTCCCCGCGTGCGCCGCCGACAATGCCCACCAGGACGAATACCAGAACCAGGGATACGATGACCCCACCTTTCCTCATACTTTCCTCCCCTCGGACATGCTTGCCCGTCTCACCAGGTTGGCCAGCAGCGCCAGGAACGCCGCAATTGCCAGCCCTCCCCACGTTTTATGGCAGGCGATGACTCCGCCTGCGGACATGAACAACGTTCCCTCCAACAGAGCGAGCAGTTTCATCTCCACCCCCTCCTACCGAATCAACGTCGAGTCGCCCAGGTACACGGGTACCCGCCCCGTGAACGTGAACACCTTCCCGCTCGCGGTGCGTACCGTGAACACGGCCACGTAGTAGCCCGGGTCAAGCGCCTCGAATAAGCCCCGCGGCCAGCGCACCCCCAGGGACATGCTGCGCCCGTAGAACAGGGCCGCCCGTTTCGGGTACGTACCCTTCACCCGTGCGCCGTAGTAGCGGGCCGCCAGGTCCTCCTCGATCCACCGCCTGCTGGAGTCGGCCAGGGACACGCTCACACCCACGTACACGATGGGGTCGTCCGTGTAGCGGCGGCCGTGGCAGTCCTCTTCCCAAAAGCGTCCCCCCGCAAAGCGGGCCGTCAGATAGAACCCCTTACCCCCCTGCCCTACGACAACAGGATGCCGGGGAAAATACCCAAATCCCAGCATACGGGGTTGCACATAGCCCCGTGCAGTTACCGGACAGGGCGTAGGCGTGGAGACGGTTCGTCCCGGATTCTGCGGTGTCCCCGGAGTACCCGGATTCACCGGATCCGGTGAATCCACAAAACAGGTGTCCGTTTCTGCGAAGTTCCAACCTTCGGAAGTGGGACCATTCCACGAACCGTAATAATCACACACATAGGCATGTTCTCCGGGGCCGAAGCGGTTGTATTCCCAATGGCATTGGGGCAAACCCCAAACGATCCGAAAGTACCCGTTGTGATACCACGTTCCCGACGCCCAGGCTCCATCGCCGCATTTCGCTCGTCCATCCCAGACGGCTAAAGGCGATGGGGGATTACCATCCCCTACGCCGTGGCCCCGAAACGAACGGTCGGACGGCTTCTCGAACAACCCCTGGGGTGACGAGGGAGTCCATGTAGATCCGCACGTGTAGCCACGGCATCCACTTCCTACCAGGAGTTGTCGTACGGGAACCCAACCGGGGGGATTAGCAGGTTCATGCACGTTGTGGATGTAATATGTTCCACCACTCCCCTGTCCGTGTAATTGGGGGGTGGGGGTGATTTCCGATACGCCTGTCCCCTTAATCGGGGTGGGGGTGTACCCATCGGCAAAGGTTACGGGAGTCGAAACAAGAAGAGAAGAGAGGATTAGAATCAAAGCCATATATCGACGCATTACCGTCCTCCTTTCCAGCGTACGCCTACAAAGACCAGTTCCCATACGGGTTTACCCTCTTGCCTCGTCGGGCGCGCCATTCCGAAAAAGGCAATATGCTGCGCTTCGTGCAAAGACTTTACGTCTCTTTCCGACCACACGTCCTCGGTGCAGTCTACGGCCGAGTGGTGGTTCAACCACACTTCCACGTCGGTGACCACATTATCGGTGGTGCGAGGGATGTGCAAAGGTTTACTCATGGCCAAGAAACCTCGAATATCGGGCCTGGCAGGCCATGAGGCGGCGACCGCATCCACGAGCTCATGGGGGACGGGACGAAGAGCCGTATACGGTCGCGTCCAATCGTGGCACGCTGCCAGATACAGCGTACCGATGAGCTCCGGCGCGGCCCGCCAACCGTCGCGATTGTTCATGGCTTCCACCGGAGTTCGGGAAGATTCCGACGGAGAAGGCCGTAATTCCCAGCGGACGGCCGCGGCCCAAAGAACGGCTGCGACCAGCATGGCCATGAGTACCGTCGCGATAACCCGCCTCATGTTTATTTACCTCCTCGTTCCTCGTGTACGGATGGTGTGAATGAGTTCATCGGCTCGACCGGGGCCGGGTGGG
>JAADDB010000203.1 GCA_013154135.1 Chloroflexota bacterium | reverse complement strand
GGTGGGCGTGTGGGTCGGCGTCGGCGTCGGCGTGTCTGTCGGTGTGGCCGTGGGTGTGTTGGTGGGCGTGGGCGTCGGCGTGTCCGTGGGTGTGGCGGTGGGGGTGTCTGTCGGCGTCGGTGGCACTAGTGTTGGTGTCGCTGTCGAGGTGGGGGTGGGGGTAAGCGTGAGGGAGACCAGGGAGATGTCATCCCAAAAGACTTCCCCTGGAGCATCGATAAAATCGGTCAATAAGCGTACTTTCACACACTGAGTCCCACTCGGAGCCGTCCACGTCAAAGAAAGAAGGCGCCATTGCGATGCCCCGGTCGTGTAAGCAGGACTATCTTCAGTGCCCAGCTGACCTCCATCACACGTGGGATTGGCAAACCACGCGACCCGCATCCAAACCTTGTCCACATGGATATCGTTGAAGTAAACCCATCCCTCCAACCGATAGGTGGTTCCCCCTACGATCCCGGAAACTATTTGATACAGGTACTTTGTCCCTGCAGGGGTGGCGGGAAGCGCGTGTCGGGCGGCCGAGCTGCCACTGTGGACAGGGGTGGAGACGATCGTAAACGAACCGCCATATTTACTCCAATCCGCAGTTCCACTTTCAAACCCCCCGTTGGAGATCAAATTCGTTGCCCATGAGGGCATCCCCAACGAGCCAAGAACCAAAAGCAGAATGCCCGTAACCCCCAGCCAAAGCAAAAGACGTCGCACGATCTCTTCCCCCTGAAATGTTAAACGCACTTTACACGCGCGCATCAAGAAAGCACTCTCTGTCGGGGAAAGGGTGCTTGGAATATATCACACGGTCAGATGCGTGTCAAGTGGACAAATGGTGGTGAACCTGCTGTGAGAGGGAAACGAGCAATGGACTGGTCCCACCACAACACCCGCCTCATATGCATTGCTAACAAAAAGCTGATACAATCCTTACAGAGGCCTGGTAAGCTGAGGACAGTTCACCATGGCCGGCCATAAAGGGCCCTGCTCTTGTGGCCCGGCGAACATTATATGAGGAGGCGACAGATGCGCATGATCATCAAGTATCGTCAACTGGAACAACTGTTCCGACGCTCCGTGGGGATGGACCTGACGGAGAACAAGGCAAAGGCTATGTTGCCTTTTATAGAGAAGAAATTGCACGACCTGCTCATCATCGGCGAACGCAACGCGGGCTATAATGACCGAGATGTCATTTGGCTGTCCGATGTGCCCATCACCAAAGGGCTACGGGAATCCATCCGTCAATTCCAGGCGTTGGAACTGGAAGAGCAGATCGAGCTCGGCCCGATTCTCGAGTACCTGGCTTCCCTCCCGCCGTTGAAGTTCCCCCTGGAGGTGGAACTGGAGAACGAGCTGCCGAACATCGTCGGAGGGTTGCTCTTGGTGATGGCGAAGACGTTGTCGGTGATCACGCGAGAGGCTCGTTCCTTTGACATGAACGATCTGGAACGGGCAAAGCGGATTCTGGATTTGACCCTCTAAATGGAAAGGAGGAGGGACGGTCGGGAAACCGTCCCTCCTCTTTTATCATTCCTCCTTTTCGGAAACCCCTGCTTCGGCAAAGGTGGCCATTTCATCCAGGATCTTACACGCCCCCTCCACAATGCCCATGGCCAAAGCCGCTCCTGTGCCCTCTCCCAACCGCATGTCCAGGTCCAACACCGGGTTGAGTCCCAGCCATTCCAGCATGATGCCATGGCCCTGTTCCTGGGAGCGGTGGGCTGCGATGAGGTAAGGGCGTACATGGGGCGCGAGTGTGACCGCGATGAGGGCCGCGGCCGTGGATATGAACCCATCCACCACCACGGGACGCCGGTGCGCCGCGGCGGCCAACATAGCCCCGGCCAGTCCCCCGATTTCGAACCCTCCCACCTTACTCAACACATCCAGCCCATCTTTCGGGTCCGGGCGGTTGACCGCGAGCGCGCGTTCCACGGCCGCGATCTTCCGGTAGAATCCCGCGTCATCCACCCCAGTGCCGCGGCCCACAATCGCCGCGGGGGCCCTCCCCGTGATGGCCGCCGCAATCGCCGCGGAAGGGGTCGTGTTGCCGATGCCCATATCCCCGGTCCCCAGGATATCCATCCCCTCCCCGATGAGCTCCTCCACCACCGAAGCTCCGTTGAGAAGGGCCTGGAGGGCCTGCTCCCGGGTCATGGCCGGACCGTGGGTCATGTTCCTTGTGCCTTTAGCCACCTTCTTGATCACCAAGCCCTCCTGGAGCTCCAGGTCCACCGCCACCCCCATGTCCACGACCACGACTCGTGCGCCCACATGACGGGCCAGCACATTAATGGCCGCGCCCCCGCGGAGGAAATTGTACACCATTTGTGGGGTGACTTCCTGGGGAAAGGCGCTGACGCCCTCCTCCACCACGCCGTGATCCCCGGCCATCGTGGTAATGACCTTGTGGGAAAGCCGGGGACGGGGGTTGCCCGTGATGCCCGCGACTTGGATGGAAAGTTGCTCTAGCCGCCCCAGACTGCCCTGGGGTTTGGTCAGGATGTTCTGTCGTTCGGCCGCGGCTCGCATAGCAGCCGAATCCAAAGGGGGAATAGCGTTCACCCATTCTTCCAGCGTACGCATGTATAGCACCTCCTTTGTCGATAAGAGAGTTGACTTGGTGGAAAAAACTCAGTAGCACCTCGGCGGCGGACGGGTCCGCGCCTCGGCGGGGCACCGGCGTTCTCGCCCCGTGCATAGAAAGAGTTTTGTGTGGGTGGTGGGCGGGCGAAGCCCGCCCACCACCCACACAAAACAGTTCTCCCCGGGCAAGAAACCTCCGAGATCTTCTCCCCAACGGAATCGGTTCTGTTGAATCTAATCAGCGGATAAAACTCGGTCGTACCCCGGCCGCGGACGGGACCAGGGTCTAACGAGTAATGCGTAACGATTGACGATTAAGGCGGGCACACGGCTGTATGTCTCTATCGGTAGTCCCTCGGCCGCGGACGAGGCCGCGTCGCGGTGGGATGCGGCCGTCTTCGTCCCGTGCCGGCATCCACCAAAAACAGCTGGCTTCTGAGATGGGAAAAAGGGATGTCCTGCCCCTCTCCCCCTTTTTCAGCAGAGCTCAGAGTTTTGTGGGGGGAAACGCCAGGCCGATTTTCCCGTCCGACCAACCTCATCCGGAAATCATCTTATACCCTCGGCCGCGCACGGTGAGGATGTAATCCGGCGTTGACGGCCGGACTTTGAGCCGGCGGCGTAGACGGCTCACCAGCTTTTCCACCCGCGCGTCATCGGCCTCGCCGATGTAATCCTCCCCCCAAACCTCCCGGATGATCTCATCCTTCTCCACCACCCGTCCCAGGCGTCCGTAGAGGAGGAGGAAGAGCTTGTGCTCCAACCGGCTCAGATCCTGAATCCGGACACCGTCCACGTACACCGTGTCCGCGTCGGGGTCGTAGCGGATGCCCTGTTCCGAGATGGCATAGCGACGGCGGAGGCGATCCACGAACTCCGTGAACGCGCGGGCAAAAAGGCGTGGGTTCTCATCATCCGCGTGGAGGATCACATGTCGCCGTTGCAAAGCAGCCAACGCGTCCGTGTTCGGCGTCGGATGGGGGCCGAGCAAGTCGAAAAGGGCCTGTCGTTCCTCCTCCGTCAAGTCATACCAGATGCGCTCACACTCCTGGCGGACCGCGGGATCCAAGCGCAGTTTGGCCGCGACCTGACGGTGGATGAGGAAATTCTGCACCTCATCCCGACGCTGGGGGCCGGTCACCCGGCCCAACACGCGGGCCACCGCTTCGATCAGGCCGGGATGTCCCCCGGCCCATTCCAGGATAAACCGCTCGTCCGAGGCATCAAACGTCACGCCCATGCGCCGGGCCAATTGCTGGATGTACTTCCGCGCGTCCTCCGGGCTAAACGGGGGCAAGTAGAAGGTCTGGTGCGCGAAGAGCTCCACAAACTCCTCCACCTCCGCTCCGCCCCGGATGTCCACCAAATCCCGATCCGTCGCGGTGATGTAGACAATGCCCGTCCAATCCCGGTCCTTCAGCGCGCGCAGGTTCGCGAAAACCCGCTCATTGAGGTTCTCAAACGCCTCGTCGAATTCATCAAAGGCCAGAACTAGCGTCCGGGAGAGGGACATGACGACCTGGGTGAGGGCCTGGTTGAAGCGCAACGGCACGTGGAAAGGGCTGGGCGGATCCACCACCACCTGGTGAGCCCTTTCCACCTGTTGGACGATGGACGCGGGGACATCCAACAAGGGAAGTTGGTCCAACAGCGCGCTGAGGACGGCCTCGTAGAACGCGCGCTCACTCATCTCCACCATGCGATTGCAATCCACGTAAATGAGGGCCACATTATCGGCCTCTGTGCCCAGGTGTTGGGCCAGAATGTGCGGTTGGGTCAGGGTGCGCAGGAGGGTGGACTTGCCCATGTTGCTCACCCCCACCAACGCGACACATTCGGCCCGGCGTACGTGGTCCAGGATGACGTCTGTTTCCTCAAAGCGTAAATGTCGTTCTGACATGGCGGTTAGGGTATTCGCGTGAATGTGGTTCTACTGAACAGTCTCTTCAACGATGCTTGTGTTCGGTTCTCTTTTGGGGGAACTGTCTGGTGCGCGAGACGAGCGAAGTCCGCCTTGCCCACCAAAGGCCTTTTTGGCACGGGGCGAGAATGGGGGATTCTCGCCGAAGTGCGGATGTCAGGGTGCGACCGGGTTTTGTCGGTCCATCGGACCCCTGTTAGCGGAAGAGATCGCGCTCCTTGGGACGTAGTAGATCCTGCAGACGGCCATCGCCGGGTTGGAAGCGGGCACCCCGGATGTGGACTGCAGGGATGGCTTCGTCCGCTTGTCCCATGACCGCGGAGGCCGCGGCGGCCAACTCGTCGGCCGTGCCCACAACGGTGACGTGGAGGGTGCGGCCGGTGAGGTCCGGATCCCCCCGGCGGTCGGTAAGGGGGTGGAGTCCGGCCAGCCCGATGGCCACGCCCACGGTTCCCAAGCGCCAGGCCCGGCCGTGGCTGTCATTGATGATCACGGCCACATTGTCCACGCCAAATGCCTCCTGCCACGCGGCCCGCAGGGCCCGCGCGGAACGGTCGGGATCCTCGGGAAGGAGGAGGACCCACTCGTCATCCCCTTTCACATTGGAATGGTCAATCCCCGCGTTCGCACAGACAAAACCCAACCGGTGCTCCACGATGATGAGCCCCGGTCGCACTCGCAAGATCTCCCGAGACTCCTGCAGGATGAGCTCCACCAGTCGGGGATCCTTGTCCGCGAGCCGGGCGAGTTCCACAGCTTGGGGGGATGGCGTGACCTGGGACAGGTGCACCCAGCGCCCTTCGGCCTTGGAAACGATCTTCTGGGCCACCACCATCACATCCCCCTCCTTCAAGGTCATGCCCATGGCCCGGATGCGTTGGGCAATCAGGGAGGCCAGGTCATCCCCCGTTTGGATCATGGGTAAACCCGTTATGCCTGTGCATACCATCCGGGAAGAGGTTGGATGTGATGTCACGGTTTTTCCCCCATCACGTTGGGATCTGGCGAGAGTGGTTTTGTTTGGTTTTACTGAAAAAGGTAGATGGGTCTGGATACACCGACGGACGACCACCGACGAACGACCACCGACGAACGACGGACGATTGTGGTGTGGGCCCGATCTTGTCCGATAAATTAACATACATGTGCACAGGGGGCAAAAGTCCAGGACCGTGTGGTGGTCTGGGCCGGGCGCTGGGCTCCGAAGAAGAGGCGCAAAAGGGGACTTTGGAGGGCCTTTGACGTGACCTGGTATCCACGTTATACTTCCCCTCGCGACGTCTTCATCATCCCGGTGTTATACCCTATGCCGGACCTTGAGGTGAACGGTGACAACCGAACGAACACCGTCAGATCAGGAACTCCTATACCAGGCACGGGAGGACTCGAAAGCATTCGCGGTCCTGTATGAACGGTATGTGGACCGGATCTACGCGTATTTCTATTACCGGACGGGGAACCGGGAGGATGCGGAGGAACTGACAGCTCGCTTCTTCCACCGCCTCATCGAGCGGGTGCACTTGTTTGAGGATCGAGGAGTGCCGGTGTCAGCCTGGTTGTACCGCATTGCCCATAACATGTTGGCCAATTGGCTGCGCGATCGCTCCCGCCGTTCGGAAGTCTCCCTGGAGGGCTTGCTCTCCTTCCACTCGAACGGGGAACGCCCGGAGGATCAGGTGCTCCTGCAGGAGGAGCATGAACGCCTGTTGGCAGAAGTACGACGCCTTCCTCCAGAACGTCAGCAGTTGCTGTACTTGAAGTTTGTGGAAGGACTTTCCAACGCGGAAATTGGACGCATCATGGGACGCACAGAAGGCGCGGTGAAATCCCTTTACCACCGTACCCTCATTGCCCTGCGTCGTCGCATGAACGAGTGAGAGGAGATTGGAGGACAAGGTTGGCTTTTCCATGCCAGCATGGTGGGACAGAACCTACCTCCTTCATCGTCAATCGTTAAACGATGCGACTGAGTTGCGTTCGCCCACCGGGGCCGGTTGTCCAAAGCCCAGCACCTAACCTGGGAGGTTATTATGGGACAGGAAGTGTCGTTGGAGGACTTGCTCAACGAACACGCGGAAGCTTTAGTAACAGGCGATGAAGCAAAGCGCCAGCGTGTTCGTCTGTTGAGTCGGGCCATGCCGGAGGCCAGGCACTTGCTGGAAATGGCCGAGGCCCTTCACCGCGCGTATCGTCCGGTACGGGCTCCGGAGCCGTTCCGCCAGCAACTACGCCGGGAGCTGTTGCACACACACCGACGGCGCCAACTTCTAGGGTGGGGGAAGAAGAGCACCTCGCCCTTCCGCACCTACTGGTTTTGGGGAGCGGTCGCTTCCCTCCTCTCCGTTGCGGCCGGCGGTGTGGGCTACTATCTCCACCGACGATTCGTGCATTAGCTACCGTGCGTGCCCGATGATGCATAAGGGGTTAGAAGTCCAGAGCGGTAGGGACAAACTCGTTCGCGGCGCTACCGAATTGTGTTCACCTGCCCGGGCCGGTAGCCCAAAGCCTAGCGCCTGATGGATTGACGCCTCAAGATCCTTGTACTCCTGGATTGCTTAATCGTCAATCGTTACTCATTACTCGTTAGGCCCTGGACCCGTCCGCCGCCGAGGGACTACCGAGTTTTGTCAGCCAATCAGATGAACTTCACACCAGGAAGGAATCCGGTTTTGGAATAGGCGTCCATTGACTTCTTTCCCGGAGAGAACTGTTTTGTGTGCGTGGTGGGCGGGCTT
>JAADDB010000064.1 GCA_013154135.1 Chloroflexota bacterium | reverse complement strand
AAAACTGTTCCCCCCAGGAGAGAACTCCTCACTACCCTACGTTGAACGAGCTTGTTTCCACCGAATATCGCTTAGGATGATACCGGTCAAGGGGTTGATGTTTGACTCAACTGCCTTGAAAAGTGTCGGGTGACGCCAAGCCCTCTTACTCGTTACTCGTTAGACCTGAACAAGTCCGCACCTCGGTGGGACGCCCACGTCCTCACCCCGTCCCATGTCGTGGACGGGAAAGAAATCAACCATTTTGCTGTGCCCGTCGACGGGCCTGCAACCACTGGAGCAGCTCCGGCAACGACCGGGTGTTGAGCACATCACCGGGCTCCAGCCAGGCACGACGCGCTACGCCCACCGCGTACCGCATCATGCGCAGGTGCTCCGCCTGGTGAGCATCGGTGCCCAAGCTGATGGTGCAGCCCAAGTTCTTGGCCAGATGGGCGTGGATGTCGTTCAAATCGAGCCGCAGGTAGTAACCGTTGATCTCCACGGCCACGCCCAAGGCCGCGGCCCGCTTGAGCACTGCCTCAATGTCCACCGGGTACGGCTCCCGCTGACCGATAAGCCGACCTGTGGGATGGGCCAGAATGTGCACGTACGGGTTCTCCAGGGCCCGCAAGATCCGCTCGGTCATCTGTTCCTTGCTCATCTTGAACCCCGAGTGTACGGACACAATGACCAAATCCAACGCGGCCAGCACCTCATCCGGGTAGTCGAGGGACCCGTCGGGCAGGATGTCCACCTCCGCACCGGAGAGAACCCGGATATCGTCGAACTCCGCGTTCACCGCGTCGATCTCCTTCTGCCGCTCCCACACCTCTTCCACGCTCATACCCCCGGCCACCCGCACCCGGGGAGAGTGGTCGGTGATGGCAATGTACTCGTACCCCCGCGCCCGAGCTGCCAAAGCCAGTTCCCGGATCGTGTTCGAACCGTCGCTCCACTTGCTGTGCACGTGGGGATCGCCCCGGATCTCCTCCAGGGAGACGGGAATGGGCAAACGGCCCTCCAGCGCGGCCTCGATCTCCCCCCGGTCCTCCCGCATCTCCGGGGGAATCCAGGGCATGCCCAGGACCCGGAAGACATCCTCCTCTTCCTCGCCGGCGATTCGCTCCTCCCCCCGGAAGATCCCGTACTCGTTCACCTTCAACCCCCGCTCCCGCGCGATGGTGCGGATTTTGATGTTGTGCGCTTTGGAGCCGGTGAAGTAGTGGAGGGCCGCGCCATAGCTCTCCGCGGGGACCACCCGGAGGTCCACTTGGAGGCCGTTGTGCAGGATGACGCTTCCCTTTGTGTCCCCGGCCGCGAGGACTTCCTTCACCTGGGGGAAGTGGACAAAGGCCTGGATGGTGGCTTCCCCGTCCTCCGCGATGGTGAGGATGTCGATGTCCCCGACCGTTTCCTTCATGCGCCGGGCCGAACCCGCGATGACCACACGATCGGTGCCCGGCAACGCGTCGATCTGCCGGGCGATGTCCTCCGCGATGGGAAGCGCCCGGCCCAAAGGCATGCGTTCCTTGCTCGCTTCGTACAGGGCCAACCCCCGCCGGATGTTCTCCACGGTTTTCTTGCCCATGCCGGGCAGTCCTTCGATGAGCCCCTCGTCCAGCGCCCGACGCAAGTCTTCCAGGTCGCTGATGCCCAGCTGCTCGTGCAGCAGGCGGACCCGTTTGGGGCCCAAGCCGGGGATGTGGAGGAGTTCGATCAACCCGGGTGGAACCTGGGAGACCACTTCTTCGTACTTGCTCATGCGCCCCGTTTCCAGGTATTCCCGGATCTTGGCCGCCAGATCTTTGCCGATGCCGGGCAGTTCTTCCAGCTTCCCTTCTTTGGCCACTTCCTCAATGGGCTGGGGAAGGTCCCGGATGGTGCGGGCCGCGTTGCGGTAGGCGCGAATGCGGTAGGGGATGTCCCCCTGGAGCTCTAACACATCCGCGATGGTGTCGAACATCTCGGCAATGGCTTCGTTGGCATCACGCGTGGGCATGGGCTTCCTCCCTCAGAGGACGTATGTCTCCACGATTTTCCGTTCTGTGTCCTGGGCCACTTTGGCCACAACACGCACGTAATGGGCAATGGTGGAGTTGTGTAACTTGCGCTTGAGCAGGTTGTCTACCTGGAAAATGCCCGCGGAGTTGGCCATGACGATCTCGATCTCCACCGGGATACCGTTCCCCTTGCGCACGTACACCGCGTCGATGGCCTGGGCCGAGACGGAGTGGATGTTGATGTCGCCGGACTCGAAGGCGATGCGCGAGCGGCCATGGGTCATGTCCAGCGCGTCGGCCACTTTGACCACGCTGGCCTCGGTGGTGTAACACCGCACATCCCAGTGGTGAGCGATGATCGCGTGCAACACTTCGGCCATGAGGATGGTCCGCTCGCGGACGGGGTAGATGGGGGCCAACAGCTCCCGGGCCTTGTCCTTGGCCAGGATCAGGCTGTATTCCTCGTGGTTCTCCCGGTGAATGGCAATGCCCAGGTCGTGCAAGGCCGCGGCCAACACGACCACGACTTCCGCGTCGTCCGGTGTCAGATCGTGATGTTGGACAACGCCCAGGGGCACATCCGCTTCCATGAGGAGACGGAGGAGTTTGAGGGCCAGGTTGGCGACAATTTTGATGTGCACCGGCCCGTGGTCACTCATGTGGTTGCGGTCCACCGCGTTGACGTTGGCACACCGCCAAAGTTGGTAGAGTTCCTCATCCTCGTTGATGAGGGTGATCAGGTGCTGCAATTTGGTGTTATGCCGGGCCGGTACGGAGAAGAAAATCCGTTCCCCGTGGGCAACTTTTTCCTCGTCCTCGGCAATGACTTGGGATATGTCCCGTTCCATGATGGCCTCCACCGGATGTCCAAACGTTTACCTTTGTCGATGGCCCTGATGGACCACCGACAAAGGTTCGGTTGTCTCGACGTCGAGATTTTGTCGATGATTACCGTGGTCCCTTGCCACCCCGCCACCACGATGCTACAGGTGCTCTCCCGGTTCAGCGATGGTCCATGGCCGTTTGACAGATTCTCTATTTCCCATTGTAATTGATTCTGGACAGGAGACAAAACAATCGGCCGGACTCCGGGCATCGTGGAGGAAGGAATGAGGGGGAAGGAACATCCTGTGCTGTGGGCGGAGGTCGATCTTTCCGCGCTGCAGGCCAATGTGCGGGCTCTGAAGCGTTTCACCGCCCCCCATGTGGAGCTCATGGCTGTGGTCAAGGCCAACGCGTACGGACACGGGGCCGTGCCCGTCGCCCGCGCGGCCCTGGCCGCGGGAGCTACCCGTCTGGCCGTCCACCGCCTGGAGGAGGGGATTGCCTTGCGCGAGGCAGGCATTACGGCCCCCATCCTTCTCCTGGGCTACACCCGGGTGGGCAGCGCGGAAAAGGTCGTGCAATACCGTCTCACGCCCACCGTCAACAGCGAGGATTTCGCCCGCGCGCTCAACCAATGGGCTCCCCCCCATTTCCCCGTCCACATCAAGGTGGACACGGGGCTCAGCCGGTTCGGCCTCGCGCCCGAGGAGGTCTTGCCCTTTGTGCGCTTTCTCCAACGTTTGTCCCACGTGCAGGTGGAAGGGATATACACTCACTTCGCCACCGCGGACGAGTTGGACCCGGGCCCGGTTTGGGATCAGTGGCGCACGTTTTTGGATGTCCTGGGGTCCCTCAACATGAGCTATGGGCCGATCCCTTTCCGCCACGCGTGCAACAGCGCGGCCACTTTGCGCTTCCCCCAAGCCCATTTGGACGGCATCCGGCCGGGCATCGCGCTCTACGGCATGGCCCCCTCCACCGAATGGCCCAGTCCCATCCCCCTGCGCCCGGTGCTCAGCCTGAAAAGCGTGGTCGTCCGAGTCCATACCCTCCGGCCGGGGACGGCCATCGGTTACGGCCGCACGTATGTGGTGAAACAGCCAACACGGGTGGCCCTGGTGCCGATCGGGTATGGGGACGGATATCCCCGCGCCCTGTCCAACCGGGGGGCCGTGCTGATCCAAGGACGTCGGGCGCCCATCCTGGGCCGGGTGAGTATGGATCAGGTGGTGGTGGATGTCAGCCACATCCCCCACGTTCAGCTGGAGGATGAGGTGGTGATCCTGGGAGACCAGGGGGAGGACGCGATCCGGGCGGAGGAGATCGCACGCTGGGCCGGAACCATCAACTACGAAATCACAACCCACCTGCTCCCCCGGGTTCCCCGGGTGTATGTTGGATGTTGACATGTCCGCCGCGGACGGGGCCGCGGCTTTCGGGACCCCACGTGCTCGCGCGTGGAGCCAGGAGAAAGGAGGAGAGGATGCAGACGTGGTCCGTTCAGGTGCCGGCGACCACCGCGAATCTGGGACCGGGGTTTGATGTGCTGGGAATGGCCTTGGGCCTCTGGAACGAAATCCACGTGCACCGGTCCGACACGTTGCACATCCACGTGGAAGGGGAGGGGACGAATCTCATCCCCCGGGATGAGACGAACTTGGTGTACCGGGCCATGGTGCGGCTGGCCGAATGGGTCGCGCGGCCTCTTCCTCCGGTGCACCTCCGCCTGGTGAACCGCATTCCCCTGCAAGGTGGGTTGGGCTCGAGTTCCGCGGCCATTGTGGGAGGACTTCTGGCAGCACAGGAGGTGTTGGGTGTGGAGGTGCCCCGGGAGGTGCTGTTGCAGCTGGCCGTGGAGCTGGAAGGACATCCGGATAACGTGGCGCCGGCCCTCTACCGGGGTTTGGTGGCCACCGCGGTGGACGAGCAAGGGGCTTTGGCCGTTCCCATTCCCGTGCCGGATATGCGGGTAGCAGTGGTCCTCCCGCGCGTGCGGGTTTCCACCGAGGAGGCGCGACGTCTGTTGCCCTCGCGCGTGCGCCACGTGGACGCGGTGTTCAACGTGGCCCGAGCGGTCCTCGTTGTCCAAGCCCTCTCCCGGGGGGATTACTCCCTCCTCGCGCGGGTCATGGCCGACCGCTTGCACGAGCCCTACCGCCGGGTCCTCATCCCCGGCTATAAGGCCGTGCGCCGGGCCGCGCTGGACGCGGGTGCGGCCGCGGTGGCCATCAGCGGCTCAGGTCCGGCGCTCGTGGCATTTGCCCCGGACAGACACGGGGAAATTGCCCAGGCCATGGTCAAGGCCTTTGACCGGGTGGGGGTCCCCGCACGCGGGTGGATTTTGCCCGTCGTCCCGGGCAACGAAAAGTGACGAGTAAAGGGGGCTCGGGCTTTTTGAGCTGTCCGCGCGCATCTAGCCCTTTCGCCCCCTTAATCGTTACTCTTTACTTCAACTCTCGACTGGAATAGCCCAGGATGCGTCGGGCCACGATGAGGGTGTTGATCTGGCCGGTGCCCTCGAAGATGTCGTTGATCTTCGCGTCCCGCATCCACTTCTCGGCCAGGTATTCGGTGGAATATCCCAGAGGCCCCAGGAGTTCCACGGCCTTTTGGGTGATCCAGGTGACGGCCTTGCCCGCTTTGACCTTGGCCATGGAAGCCTCCAGCGCGTTGGGCTGACGCTCGTCGCTCATGGCCGCGGCCCGCAGGGTGAGAAGCCAGGCCATCTTGTGCATGGCCTCCATCTGCAGGACATCCCGTTGCACCGCGGTGAGTTTGTGCTTGGGCACGTTGTAGGGGATCTCGATGCCCTGTTCGGCCAGTTTTTCCTTGACGAATTCGATGGCCGCACGGCCGATGCCCAAAGCGCTGGCCGCAACCACAGGCCGGGAGGTGTCAAAGGTGACCATCGCGGCCTTGAACCCGGCCTTCTTGTCCCGCTTCTCCACTTCCGGGTTGCCCAACACGTTGTCCAAGGGGATGCGACAGTCCTCGAACACCAGGGCCGCGGTGTCGCTGGCCCGAATGCCCAGTTTGTGCTCCCGCTTGGTCACTTTGGCGCCCGGGGTGCCCGCGGGCACGATGAAGGATTTGATGCCCGCGCGGCCCGCGGATTTGTCCACCGTGGCCCAGACGACCACCAGCCCGTCCGAGGCTTCCAGCGCGAGCCAGCCGTTGGTGATGAAGATCTTCTCGCCGTTGATGACCCACTCGTCGCCGTCCCGCACCGCGGTGGTGCTGATGGCGGATACGTCGGAGCCCGCACCGGGTTCGGTGATGGCCATCGCCCCCCACTTGGGGTCCCCTTCCGCGAAGCGCTTGAGGAAGCGGACTTTTTGCTCGGGCGTGCCGGCCGCGTCAATGGCGAACCCGGCCAGCGCGGGCCCAGGGGTGCACAAGTAGATGCCCGCATCCCCCCAGGAGAGCATTTCCACCATGTAGATGAGTTGCAGGTTGAAGTGGTACTTCTTGCCGCTGCGCTTTTTCTCCTTCTTCTCCCCGGCCAACTCTTGCTGGGCCTTCATCACCCGCCGGGCCCACTCCATCTTCATCACGGGCCACATGCGGTTGACGTATTCCCAGGGGATCTCATGCTCGTGTTCGTCGTAATAGCGCGAGTACGGCCGCATGACATCCTTGGCGACCATCTCGAAGAGTTTGCGTTGCTGTTGTATGTCCTCGGGTATGGTGAAGTCGATCATTATGACCTCCCGCTATAGGTGATGTGCCAAAGGTGGATTGCTCTCGCGTCCGCTATGGCTTAGATGAGTATCAGGCCCTCGAAGGTAGCAATGCCCCGACCGTTGCGGAGCCAGCGCTCGACCGGGTACTCACGGATGTAGCCGTATCCGCCCAGGATCTGCACGCCCCGGTCGGTGACTTCCACCGCGATGTCGTCCGCGGTCAGTTTGGCCAGGTAGGCTTCCCGGGTGGCATCCTCGCCCCGGTCCAGCTTCCACGCGGCCTCCCAGGTCATCAGACGCAGGCCGTCGATGTCAATGGCCATCTCCGCGAGCATGAAGGCGATGGACTGGCGGTGGGCGATGGGCTCACCGAACTGGACGCGCTGTTTGGCGTAGTCCCGCGCGTACTCAAAGGACGCACGAGCCACTCCCACCGCGGCCGCGGCTGTGGCCACGCGCATGTACGCGAGGAGCCGCTCGAAGTCCACGCCTTTCTCCCCGCCCAGTTTGTTGGCCGCGGGGATCTTCACCCCGTCCAGGGTGACCCGGTATGTGGGCAGAGCCCGCAGGCCCATGAGTTTCTCCCGCTGCTCCACGGTGAGGCCCGGTGTGTCCTTGGGCACGATGAAGGCCTGGGTGACGCCCCCTTCGTTGGCGTAGACGAGCATCACGTCGGCCTGATCCGCAAGGGGGACGTAAGCCTTTGTCCCGGTGAGGATGTAGGCATCGCCCTCGCGGGTTGCGGTCGTTTGCATCGCGTAGGGGTC
>JAADDB010000223.1 GCA_013154135.1 Chloroflexota bacterium | reverse complement strand
TCCGCGCGCTCCAGTATCTGGAGGAACACGGACGCATCACGAATCGGGAGTACCGACAGCTGTGCCCGGAGGTCAGTCCGGAGACGTTACGTTTGGATCTGGTGGATTTGGTGCAAAAGGGCCTGCTCCTCAAGGTCGGCGACAAACGGGGCACGTACTATATTTTGAAGTAGGGGGTGGAAGGAGGAAGGTGGAACGATTAACGATTGACGATTAAGGAGTGAGGGGCCTGGCCGTTATTCAACAAAACCCCTTCTCCGGCACGGGACGAAAACGTAGGACTTCCGCCTGGCTTCCCCCTTGTGTGTCCTCTCCGCTCATTTACCCCACGTGTGTGCCTTTTCCCAACCCGTTTTATTCGTTACCCCGCGCACCCCTATTCCCCCATATCCCAAGATATCCCAAAAACCTTGGGATATCTTGGGATATTTTGGGTTATGCCTTGGGATTTCACTTACGGACAAAGGCCACGTAGTACTCGGCCCCTGGACTTTCGGAGCCGCGGTAGAAAACGATGCGCGGGATAACTTCTCGCCCCCCTTCCACGAGAACAATGTGGAATTCCCCAGAGGGAGGATTGGGAATTTCTATCTTCGCGTTGGCCTGATGGGAGAAACCCATGCCAGGCGGCCGAGAGTATTGATAGGCGCCCTGAGTCACTGCTTCTCCAATAACTCGACCTCCGTGGAAAATGCGCACTGTGACGCCGGGGATGGGATTACCCGCTTTATCCGCCACTTTCACCCAAACCGTCATAATAGGCGTGTTGCTGGTCATACCCTGAGGGCCCCAGGTACGCTCATACAGGGCCGCGGGCGTGGGCGTGGGTTGAGGTCTGGGCGTGGGGGTGGGTCGCGGGGTAGGCGTCGGCGGTGGGGTGGGTATATTCTGGGCCACCGGCACTTGGCTGGTATCGTTGTAGGCCTTCACAACCCAGCTGGCTATCCAGGCCTCCTGACCGTTCACGCAGCAGATCTGCCACCACTTCCCCGAGGGGTCCTTTGCCACAATGGGCGCCTTGCTCCCCTGCGGGAGCTGTCCCACCCGCGGGTATATGACCCCCGGTCCCCGCCGCACGTTGACCCGATTTTTCAACACCTCAATGTAAGGCGTGGGCGTGGGGGTGGGCGTCGGGGATTGAGCGGGCGTAGGCGTGGGCGGAACAGGGGTAGGGGTGGGAGATGTGGCAGAAGCCGGCGCTGTGGGACTTGGCACGGACGTGGGAGCACCTGCCGGAGCCTCCGTCGGTGCGCCGGAGGAAGCCGGGGTAAAGGTGGGAGTGAACGTGGGCTTGAGCGGAAACACCGGTGTCGACGTAGGGGCCTGGACCGAAACCGGCGTGGGGCTATGACACGCGACCACCATCATCCCCAGCAGGAACACGACAACCGCCAAAAGAACCGGATGCCGACGCATGGAGCTATCCTCCTAATGGTCTCAAGTGTTTGCTTGTGCCCCTATTTTCGTGTACCATAGCCTTTGCGTCAAATTCCCGGTAAATGAGTAACGATTGATGATTAACGAGTAACGATTAACGATTGACGATTAAGGGGTCGGCCCCGGGTCGAAATCGGCCGGAAGGGGCAAGGATCAGGACGAGTAACAAGTAAAAGGCGCGGGAGCGTCCATCTCGGATCGTTTGTGGCGATTCTCGGCCGGTTACGAACGGTAGAGGCGCACGGCCGTGCGCCCCGGAGGTCAGCCAGAGCCCCCGAAGGGGGCTTCCCAAATTGAGCCCGGGGGTTTGGCCCCGGGCGGGCGGGACCCTGGCGAAAACGCCGGCACTCCGCCAAGGAGCGGGCCCGTCCGCCGACAAAGTACTACCGAGTTGAACGGGCCCGCAGGGCTGTTTGGCTAAAGTTTGGCTAAACTACAGGACCTGATGCATGATGACTCAGGGCCTGAGTCCATCCGTATTGAAAAAAACCGTTGGAGGAGCATAGCAATGCGTGTCATACTCTTGGAAGATGTGGACAAACTGGGACATGCGGGTGATGTGGTAGAAGTGAAGAACGGCTTTGCCCGCAATTACCTCATCCCTCGGGGGCTCGCCCAACCCGCGACCCGAGGCCTACTCCGGCAGGTGGACCAAATCCGGAAGGCCGCGGAACAGCGCCGAGCCCGAGAACTGGGCCAGGCCGAAAGCATCGCCGCGGTGCTCAAGGACACTGTTCTCGAATTCCGGGCCCGGGCCGGGGAGAACAACCGCCTGTACGGCTCCATCACCAAAGCCGACATCGCGGAAGCCATCCACGAAAAAACGGGCATCGAAATCGACCGCCGGAACATCCAATTGGACCATCCCCTGCGCCAACTCGGGGAATACCAAGTCCCCATCCGGTTGATGGCCGGCGTGGTCACCCAAGTAGTGGTCCGGGTGGCCAACGAAGCAGGGGAAATCCCCACCCTGCCCGAATGGGAAGAAGCCGAAGGAACCGCGGAGGAAGCCGTGGAAGCCTCGGCCCAGGAAACATCAGGCGAACCAGAAGCTCACGCAGCCGAAGAAACAGGGGACGAAGAGGAAACAGCGTCAGAAGCAGCATGAGAGGCACATCCATGCGACCATCGAGCACATCGCGAACCGCGGTAACACCTGGGACCATCCTGCTGTTCATCCTGATCCTGAGCCTGACACTCGCCGGGTGTGGGGGAAAGAAGGCCCCCACACCTGTGCCCACATCCCCCAACGTCACCGTCATCCCCCTCACCCCCACCTCCCACGTGCCCAAATACCTGCCCACGCACCCCCCAACGGCGGAGAGCACCGCCCTGCCTCAGGGGTCCACAGTGACCACCATCAGCGGGCCGCCCACCCCCGTGTTGCCCAAAGTAGAAGTCGTCGTCAACCAGATCATCGGGTACAACGGGCCGGGGGAGCAATACACACCCGTGGGCAGTGCAGGAGCGGGGGAACAGCTCATCGTGGAAGAACGTTCGCCGGACGGGCAATGGCTGCACGTATGCTGCTTTGCCGGTCGTCCAGGTTGGGTAGCCCTGAAGGACGTGCGCCCCTTGGGGAGCTTGGATGACGTCCCTGTGGCCGAATCCATCCCGACCCTTTCCCCCCTGCCCACCCCCACGTCCACAGAACCATAACAGGGCACCCATCCCCGTCCGAGCGGACGGTTGCGCATAAGGTCACCGAAAGGGGACACGTCATGACACGGACCTTGTCCTTAGGTGTCATCGGCGTTGGTCGCATTGGCCGATTGCACGTGCAGAACCTGAAGGCCCATATCCCCGAAGCGCGCATCCTGGCCGTCGCGGATGTGGTGGAGGAAGCGGCCCGGCACATCGCCCACACCCACCACATCCCCCACGCGTACGGCGACCCCCGCTACGTGCTGGAGCGGAAGGATGTGGACGCGGTGGTCATCTGTTCCAGCACGGACACCCACGCGGCCCTTGTGGAAATGGCCGCGCGCGCGGGAAAACACATCTTCTGCGAAAAACCCCTGGACCTGGACGTGGCGCGTATTCGCCATCTCCTGCAGGTGGTGGAGGACGCGGGGGTCAAACTCCAGGTGGGATTCCAACGCCGCTTTGACCCCAGCTTCCGGCGGGCCCGGGACCTTATCGCGGCAGGACACATCGGTGAACCCCACCTGGTGCGCATCACCAGCCGCGACCCCGCGCCCCCGCCCATCGAGTACATCCGCGTGTCCGGCGGCATCTTCCTGGACATGACCATTCACGATTTCGACATGAGTCGCTTTCTCTTGGCCGACGAGCCCGAGACCATCTACGCAACAGGGGGCGTGTTCGTCGACCCGGCCATCCGCGACGCGGGGGACATCGACACCGCGCTCATCAGCCTCCGCTTTCGCGGGGGAGCCCTGGTGTCCATTGACAACAGCCGCAAAGCCGCGTACGGTTACGACCAACGGGTCGAGGTGTTCGGCTCCGAAGGCATGATCATGGTCGGCAACAAGCCGCCGGATTTCACCACCGTGGTCGATGGCACGGGCTTCCACGGCCCCAAGCCCGTCCACTTCTTCACCGAACGGTACACCGAGGCCTACACCGAAGAGATGCGCGCGTTTGTCCGGGCCGTGCTCGAAGATCAACCCCCCCAGGTGTCCGGTTGGGATGGCCTTGTGCCCGTGATCATGGGCCATGCGGCATGGCAATCATACCGGACGGGGCAGCCCGTCCCCATCTCCCTGCCGCACAAGGGGTAAGGGCAGGACCGGCCATACGAGGAGGCCAAAACCCGGTCGAGCCTTGGCCGCAAGCGGGTCCGGCGGGACGTCCACGTCCTCGGCCTGGGCCGGAAAAGAGCATGGGGTAACGACACACCTCTTACTCGTCACGCTATAGCAAACAGGAACCGGTGCCCATTATGGGCATCGGAGTACAAACACTTTGATGTGTCCGTCAATCAGCGAGGAGGCATTCCATGCGCGTGGTAGCCATGATTCTGGCCGGAGGTGCGGGCACCCGATTGACCGTCCTCTCCGAACAACGGGCCAAACCCGCGGTCCCCTTTGCCGGGCGATACCGCATCATCGACTTCACCCTGTCCAACACGGTGAATTCGGGCATTTACACCGTGGGCATCCTGACCCAATACCTGCCCCGGTCCCTCATTGAACACATCGGCATTGGACGCCCCTGGGACTTGGACCGCTCGCGCGGAGGGGTCCACATCCTCCAGCCCTACCAGGGACGGGAACGCCAATTCTGGTATCGGGGCACCGCGGACGCGATCTACCAGAACTTGAACTTCATCCGCGACCAACGGGCCGATACGGTCCTCATCCTCTCCGGCGACCACATCTACAAGATGGACTACCGTCCCATGCTCCAGCTCCACAAGGAGCACAACGCGGATCTGACCATCGCGGTCATGCGCGTGCCCCTGGAGGAGACCCATCGCTTTGGCATTCTCACTGTGGACGAGGAAGGACGAGTCCTCGAGTTCACGGAGAAGCCCCAAACCCCGGACAAGGGGAATCTGGCGAACATGGGCATCTACGTGTTCAAGGCCCAGGTCCTGGAAGAGCGACTCAACGAGCTGGCCGAGACGTTCCCGGATTTGGATTTCGGTAAGCACGTGATACCCCACATGGTGGAACGGCAGGACCGGGTGTACACGTATCCCTTCGACGGGTATTGGGTGGACGTGGGGACCATTGCCTCCTACTGGCAGACGAGCATGGAGCTCCTGGAACCCGATTCCCCCCTGGATTTGTACAACCGGGATTGGGTCATCCACACCCGAAGTTATGAGCGGCCTGCAGCGAAGATCGGCCCCCAGGCCCGGGTTATCCGCAGCATGATCTGCAACGGTGCGGTGATCCGGGGGACGGTGGAACGCTCCATCCTGAGCCCGGGCGTCTACGTCTCCCCCGGGGCTGTGGTGCGGGAGTCTGTGGTGATGAACAACACGTGGATCGGCCCGGGCGCCGTGCTGGACCGGGTCATCGTGGACAAGTGGGTGGTCATCGGGCCGGGGGCCCAGGTAGGCTGGGGCGAGGATTGGGATGTGCCCAACAAACAGCAGCCGGACAAGTTGAACACGGGGATAACCGTCGTCGGAAAGGGCGCGCACATCCCCCCCAACATCCGGGTGGGGCGGAATGTGCTCATCGCGTCGGGCGTGGATGAGGAGGCTTTTGAACCCTTTGGGGACACGGTGCCCTCGGGCGAAACGGTGGAGGGGGTACGATGAACGAGATGAACGCGGTAGCGCTGATCCTGGCCGGCGGGGCCAGTCCCAAACTCAGCGTGCTCACCGATGTGCGCACAGAAGCGGCCATCCCCTTTGGCGGGAAATACCGGATCATCGACTTTGTCCTGTCCAACTGCGTGAATTCGGACATCTACAACGTGGCCGTGCTCACCCAATACCGTCCCCGCTCCCTGAACGAACACATCGGCGCGGGGCGCCCCTGGGACTTGGACCGCACTACCGGGGGCATCCACCTGCTCCAACCGTACCTCAAACGCCCTGGAGAAGCCATCCGCTGGCAAAAGGGCACCGCGGACGCGGTCCGCTTTCACCTGGATTTCCTGGAGGAGCAAAAGGAGGACTTGGTCCTCATCCTGGGCGGGGATCATGTGTACAAGATGGACTACCGAGCCCTCCTCCAGTTCCACGTGGACACCCGGGCGGATGTGACCATCGCGGTCCACTCGGTGCCCCATTACGAGGCGTACCGCTACGGCATCGTGGTGACGGATGAGGAAGGGCAGATCACCCACTTCCAGGAGAAGCCCAAACGTCCAGAAAGCACCTTGGCCAGCATGGGCATTTACGTGTTCAACCGCTCCTTTTTGGTGGACTGGCTGAGCGGCCCGGGGAAACGACAGAAGGATTTCGGTCGGGAAGTCATCCCCGCGCTGGTGGAAGCGGGTAAACGGTTGTTCGCGTACCCCTTCTTCGGGTATTGGACGGATATCGGCACGGTCCAGGCCTATTGGGAGGCCAACATGGGCTTGTTGGGGGAGATCCCGCCTTTGAACATGGACGACCCGGAATGGGTCATCCACACCCGGAGCGAGGAACGCCCTCCCGTCCTCCTGGGAGAGAACGCGGTGATTGAGGGAAGTCTGTTGTGCGACGGGGCCCAGGTGGAGGGAACGGTGATCCGGTCGGTGATCTCGCCGGGTGTGCGCATCGCGCCGGGCGCGGTGGTGCGGGATTCGGTGGTGTTGACGGACGCGGAGATCCGCGCGGGGGCGGTGTTGGACAAGGTCATCGTGGACAAGGAGGCGGTCATCGGGGAGGAGGCGCGTGTGGGGATGGATGATGAGCAAAACGCGGCCAACCGGGAGCTTCCCACCGTGCTGAACACGGGCCTGACGCTGATCGGGAAGAAGGCTCGGGTGCCCGCAGGTGCGGTGTTGGGCCGCAACGTGGTAGTGCGTCCGTACACGTCGGAACGCCGATTCCACAGCAAAGAGGTCCCCAGCGGCTCCACCATCGGCGTAAGACCGTGAGAGTGAAAAGTAACGATTGACGATTAACGATTAATGAGTAAGGGATTGGCTGGAGGTCGTTGTGGGCCGTTTGTGGCGATGCTCGGCCGGTCATACACTTTTGCTCGTATCCCCCACAACGCCCTTGGTCCCCTCCTCTCTCCCAGCATTGGGAGAGAGGAGGGGTGAAATGCCTGGGATCTTTCCCCCGCCAACCCGCGAGGGGTGGAGTGAGGGCCGAAAGAGCCCCCGCAGGGGGCTTCCCGAATTTAGCCCGGGGGTTCAGCCCCGGGCGATGGGGGATGAGTAACAATTAACGATTGACGATTAACAAGTAAGATGAGGTTGGCTGAAAGGAGAGGTCGGCCGGGATGGGCGAAGTTCTAACGCATAACGAGTAACGAGTAAAAAGGGCGGGATGCCACCGTGGGCCGTGTGTAGCGATGCTCG